>CAYNBC010000017.1:13993-14227 GCA_964395255.1 uncultured Sphingobacteriales bacterium
CTCAGACTCTGAATACAATCATACCCGTATGAATGACCTGGCTTATAAAACAGCCATCGATTATTCCATTCAGAAAGGTTATCAGTTTACACATCTTGGTGGTGGACTTACCAATGATCCGGAAGACAGTTTACTACGGTTTAAGTCCAAATACAGCGATTTTCTCCTGGATGTTTTTATCGGGAAAAAAATTCATGATACCCTTATTTATGATGAAATAGTAAATCAATGGGC
>CAYNBC010000018.1:0-14039 GCA_964395255.1 uncultured Sphingobacteriales bacterium
CTTCTGAACTTATTCAAAAAATAAAGGCCACTGCAGAAAAAGAAACTCGTGTTGTACTGGTTACCACAGAATATTCCCTGAATAAATTGGCAGGTCGCAATGACTTTGTATTTGATAAAATTTATAAAAAACCTTATCTGGCCTCAACACTGATTCAATATTTTCAGGATAATACAGAAAAGCAGGCAAAACAAAAACAGGAGCTGGTTAACGAAGACCTAAAAAAGAAAAAACTGAAAATACTATTGGCGGAAGATAATTTAATCAATCAGAAACTGGCTGCAGGTTTTATCAAGATGAATAACTGGGATGTAGTAGTTGCCAATAACGGTAAAGAAGCCGTTGAATTGTCGGAAAAGGACAAATTTGATATTATTTTAATGGATGTCCAGATGCCTGAAATGGATGGTCTTGAAGCTACAAAAATCATCCGGAAAAAAGAAAACGGTTCTAAAGTCAGAACACCCATCATAGCCCTTACAGCCCATGCCATGAAGGGAGATAAAGAAAAATGCATTCGTTCCGGTATGGACGATTATTTAACCAAACCCCTGAACGCCAGAAGTCTTTTTGAAATGATTAACAAACATGTAAACAATAAATAAAACACCGGCTTATGAGAAAGTGGTTGGAAAAACTATCAATTCGTTCGAGGCACCATTTGATGATTAGTCTTTCACTCATCGGTCTGATTTTTCTGGGTTACATCAGTCTTTATTTTTATAATACTTCCAGGGCACTGAGTATCATGGTAAATGCAGAAAGGCTACATAATATAAACTACCATATTGGTCTGGAAAGTTTTTACAGATACCTTGAAACAAATGATACAGCATACCTGAATTATGGTATGACCCAATTGGATTCAGCCAATTTGCTGGCTGAAGAATTTGGTAAAAGTCATGAGCTTTTCCAGGATAAACCTGTAAATGAAGTTGCCAGGATTTTTCTTTCCATTGCACCTCAAGCCTATAATTACAATTATAAAAATGCAAAATTGCTTGCACGAAGAGTAAATCTTCTTCTGAAAATCAATAATAAACAGGTGGGTAAGAGCCTTGGTATTGCCAGAGAAGGAGCTCATAAAGGTAAACAAGTTAAAGCATTCATCATGGATTATCTCCGTAACCCTGATGGTGCTTTGTTAAAACAAGTTCTGGAAGCCAATATTCAAATGAATTTATTCTTTGATCGTTTTGCTACTGTAATTTCCCAGCTTAATTCTTTTGCTCATCGTGTCCTGGTTATTAGTATTATCGGTTCATTCTTAACCATTGGCTTGTTAATATTTCTTATTTCAAACATAATTTCCGGTTCAATCAGCAAGCCCATAGGTGAAATCATTTCCATTTCTGAAAGAATCGAAAAAGGAGATATAGATTTTCAATTGGAAGAGGTAGAAGGTAATGACGAAATAAGCCTCCTGAGAAAAGCATTTAATAATGTTGTGATACATACGCGTCAGATTGCTGAAACTGCTGTCAAAATAGCCAGAGGTGATTTTTCACAGCGTTTACCTCAGCGCTCGGAAAAAGATATTCTGATTCAGTCGCTCAACAAAATGAGTGAGGACCTGGAGAAAATGGATATTCAGAATAAAAGAGATATCTGGCTGAAATCAAGTTTGAAAGAATATAATGATTACCTTAAAGGGGACCAGGAGCTGAATACGCTGGCTCATAACATCATTGTCAACCTGGCAAAGATTTCAGGTGCTCAGATGGGTGTCATTTATGTCAAAACAGAGGAAAAAGATGAATTACAATTGACGGGATCTTATGCTTTTAAAAGAAGGAAAAGCCTTAATAACATAGTGCGGTATGGAGAGGGCATTGTGGGCCAGGTTGCACTTGAAAGAGAACCCATTTATCTGACCGAAGCTCCTGAGGATTACTTCAAAATTGAATCGGGATTAGGTAATTCATTACCGGGCTTTATCCAGGTATTACCTGTGCTTTACAATGACCAGCTGATGGGTGTGGTAGAACTGGCCTTCATTCATGAACCCGATAAGGTAAAACAGGAATTTATTGAACAAGCCCTTGAAGACACAGGTATTGCCATTCACTCAGCCATGGCACGAACCGAAATGCAAAAGCTTCTTATCAAAACACAGGAACAGGCAGAAGAATTAATGACACAACAGGAAGAACTTCGTCAGACCAATGAAGAACTGGAAGAACAAACCAAAGCCCTCCGTGAATCAGAACAACAACTGCAGCAACAACAGGAAGAGCTTCGTGTTGCCAATGAGGAACTTGAAGAAAGAACCAAAATGCTTGAGGAACAAAGGGATGATATCAAACGCAAAAATGAAGAATTAAAAAAAGCTACCGAAGAAATTGAGCGAAAAGCCCGGGAGCTGGAAATGGCTTCTAAATACAAATCGGAATTTCTGGCAAATATGTCCCATGAACTTCGTACCCCTTTAAATTCTATTCTTGTTCTTTCTCAAATTTTGAGTTCCAACAAGCAGGGTAATTTGACAGAAAAACAAATTCAGGCTGCCAAAACTATTTATTCGAGTGGCAACAGTTTATTGTCAATCATTAATGAGGTTCTGGATTTATCCAAAGTCGAATCGGGTAAAATTGAGCTGGTCATTGAAGAAACTCCCCTGAAAGAATTGATTCAGGAAATGGATGAATTGTTTAACCCACTGGCACGGGAAAAAGGTATTTCTCTCGAGTGCAAGCTGGAAAATAATCTTCCGGAAAACATTAAAACAGATGCTCAACGATTAAAACAAATTATCCGGAATTTGATTTCCAACGCTATAAAATTCACCCATGAAGGCACGGTAGAGCTGAGTATTTATAAACCGGGTAAAGAAGCAAAGTTTTATAATGGAAAATTGAACTATAAAAATAGCCTTGCCTTCAAAGTAAAAGATACCGGTATTGGAATTCCAGCCGACAAACAAAAAGTAATTTTTGAAGCATTTTGCCAGGTGGATGGCTCTACAACCCGGAAATACGGAGGAACAGGTCTGGGACTGACCATTTCGAAAAAATTTGCCGAACTGCTGGGAGGCGAAATTCATGTTTACAGTGAAGAAGGCAAAGGCTCCGAATTTATTCTTTATTTACCTCTGAATACAAAACAGAAAAATTTCTCACAGGAACAGGAGACTGTTGTGCTTGAAAACCCAACCGCTCCGACTGCTGAGCAAAAACCCAGAGAAAAACCTGTGGCATTAAAGCATGACACCCGGGTGATGGAAAGTTATTCAGAAACCAGAGAAGATGTGGCATTGGACGAAATGAATTATGAAAGTATCAAAGACGATAGAAAAAATATCAGCCGGGGCGATAAATTCATACTGGTCATTGAAGATGACCCCAGCTTTGCCAAAATACTTTATGATTTGGCCCATGAAAAAGGATTTAAATGCATGATAGCACCCAATGGTGAAACAGGTTTGCATTATGCAGACTACTACCGTCCCGATGCCATAATACTGGATATTGGTTTGCCGGGTATCAATGGATGGGAAGTTCTGGAAAGATTGAAAGAAAATCCCAACACCCGCCATATTCCCGTTCATTTTATGTCGGGCAGTGACAAGAGCATTGAAGCCATGAAAAAGGGAGCTATTGGATTTCTTAGAAAGCCCGTAAGTATCGAGGAAATTGATGAAGCATTTGACAATATCGAAAACATTGTATCCAGGCCGCTCAAAAAAGTATTGGTCGTAGAAGACAACGAAGAACTCAGAAAAAGTGTTAAAGATTTGATCGAAGACAAGGATGTCAATGTCAAAACCACAGATTCAGGGCTGGAAGCCCTTGAATGGTTACAAAAAGAGTCCTTTGATTGTATGATTCTGGATCTGGGGCTAAAGGATATTTCCGGTTATGACCTGCTGAAAAAACTGGGTAAAAATGATGATTCACGCCACATGCCCATCATCATCTACACCGGCAAAGAACTTACAAGGGATGAAGAAAACATGCTTCAGCAATATTCCGACAGAATTATTATCAAAGGAATACGTTCTCCTGAGCGCTTATTGGCCGAAACAACACTTTTCCTTCACCGGGTTGAAAGCGATTTACCGGAGGAAAAAAGAAAAATGCTGAAAAAGGCTCAGCAACAGGAAGATGTAATCCATGACAAAAAAATTCTCATTGTTGACGATGATATGAGGAATGTATTTGCACTGACCAGCTTACTTGAAGAAAGAGGTGCCCAGGTTGAAGTGGGGCGTACAGGAAAGGAAGGTCTGGAAAAATTAGAAAAAGTACCTGATATTGACCTGGTGTTGATGGATATTATGATGCCCGAAATGAATGGTTATGAAGCCATGGAAACCATTCGCAAAAATCCAAAATTTAAAAATCTTCCCATCATTGCACTTACAGCCAAAGCTATGCAGGGTGACAGGGATAAATGTATCAAGGCTGGCGCTAATGATTATTTGACCAAGCCTATTGATACCGATAAACTCATTTCACTGCTTCGTGTATGGTTGTATAAATAATTCCCCGAGCTATGAAAGATTTGATGAAAATATTAATAGTAGATGACGACCTGATTAGCATTATCCTTTTTGAAAAAATGCTGCAGGATTTAGATGTTGAATTTATCAGGGCCATGTCGGGTGAAGAGGCGCTGGAAAAAATCAAGGAGGAAGACATTTCTCTGGCTTTGATAGATGTACATATGCCTGGAATGGATGGCTATCAAACTGTGCATAAAATAAGACAGATTCCGGGATACAAATCCTTACCTGTTATATTTTTTTCAGCCATTTATTCCGAAAATTATTATGCTATAAAAGGTCTTGAAACCGGTGCCGTTGATTTTTTAACCAAACCCGTCATTCCCCAGATTTTAAAACAAAAGGTAAAAATATTTCTGGAACTGGAAAGAGAAAAGAAAGAGCGGCTTTCTCTTATTCAAAAACTGGAAAAGGCCAATAAAGAACTAAAAAAAGAAATTGAATTTAGAAAAATGGCCGAAAACCAGCTTTTAGAAGCCAAAAATAAAGCCGAGCAAAGTGAAAAACTGAAAACAGCATTTCTGGCCAATATGAGCCATGAAATACGTACACCCATGAATGCCATTATCGGTTTTGTTGACCTGTTGCTGGAGAACGACAATCCGCCTGAACAACAAAAGAAATACCTTCAGATTATCAAAAGCAACTCGATGAATCTCCTGACCTTAATAAACGATATTATTGACCTGGCCAAAATTGAATCGGACCAAATGGAAATTGAACGAAAACCTGTTAAAATAAATCTCTTACTCAATGAATTACATATATTTTTTAAAAACGAACTGGTCAGAAGAAATAAAAATCAAATTGAACTGAAATCCAAATTTGCCTTTAATAATCCACAATTTACCATTTCAACCGATCCCATCCGACTTAAGCAAATCATGAACAATTTACTGGACAATGCCATAAAATATACAAACAGGGGCTTCATTGAATTTGGGTATAAACTTAGTGACGATAAAAAATATATTCGATTTTACGTAAAAGACACAGGCTGCGGCATTCCTGAAGATAAATTCAAACTCATTTTTGAACGCTTTGTGCAGATTGGTCAGAGAAAAGATTCCATCAATGGAACCGGCCTTGGGCTTTCTATATCCAAAAAACTCGTTGAGTTGCTGGGAGGCAAAATTCATGTTGAATCAGAAGTGAATAAAGGCAGTATATTTTACTTTGACCTTCCATATCAGGAACACCCCATCAATACCCTGGAAGAAAAAGTTGAAAAGGAAAGTATGAAAAAACCTGATTTTTCAGGTAAAAAAGTCTTAATTGTGGAAGATGTAGAGTCCAACTATTTGCTACTGGAGGCTGCTTTAAAAAGAACAAAGGCTAAAATAGAACATGCTTCATCCGGTGAAGATGCCGTTCAAAAAGTTAAAGAAAACGATGATTTTGACATTGTTTTAATGGATATCCGGCTGATTGGTATGGATGGGATTGAGGCTACGCGTCAGATTAAAAAAATTCGGCCGGAATTGCCTGTTATTGCTCAAACTGCATACGCATTTGCTCATGATAACAAAAAAATAACAGAAGCAGGTGTTGACGACTTGCTTGTTAAACCCATCAAAGCCAAACAATTTTATGCTGTTTTATCAAGATATTTATTAAAAGACTGAGGAACTATGATGGAAAATAATCATATTTCCTCTGAGTTTATTGAATTAAAGCTTCTTCTTGAAGCCATATATGAAAAATACGGCTATGATTTCAGGGATTATAGCAAATCACATTTAAAACGAAGAATTAATCATGTTTTAAAAATTACCGAAACACCCAATATAGGAGCCCTGATACACAGGGTTTTGAACGAAGAAGAAATCTATCAGGTTTTGCTCAAAAATTTATCCATCAATGTTACGGAAATGTTTCGTGACCCGGGATTTTACCGGGCAGTGAGAAAGGATGTGGTTCCCTTGCTGAAAACATATCCTTTTATTCGCATTTGGCATGCCGGATGTGCTACGGGTGAAGAAGTATATTCCATGGCTATTTTACTAAAAGAAGAAGGATTGTACAACCGTGCCATGATCTATGCCACCGATTTTAACCTGGAAGTGCTGGACATTGCCCGGCAGGGAATTTACAGTATTGACAGAATTAAAGATTACACCCGCAATTATATTGAAGCTGGAGGTAAAAAAGAATTTTCCCAGTATTATAGTTCATGTTATGAACATGTAAAACTCAATGAAAGCCTGAAAAAAAACATTGTTTTTTCCGACCACAATCTGGTTACGGATGGTGTGTTTGGCGAAATGCATATGATAGTATGTCGTAATGTATTGATTTATTTTAATAAAGAGCTTCAAAATAAAGTGCTGAAGCTTTTTCTTGACAGCCTTACAGAAGGGGGATTTCTCTGTCTGGGCTCAAAAGAAAATTTGCAATTTACAGAAGTTAGCAACCGTTTTAAAGCCCTGAATGCTAAAGAAAAAATTTATCAGAAAAAATATATATGAGCCTGAAATATGAGGCTATTGTAATAGGTACATCTGCAGGAGGCATCAAGGCCCTTGAAACCATTTTTAGCCGGTTGAATCCCCGGTTTGAAGCGCCCATATTTGTAGTTCAGCATATATCCGCTCATTCCGACAATTATCTGGTTGAACATTTCAAAAAAATCACAGCTTTAAAAGTTGTTGAAGCCTGCGATAAAGAAAACATCCGTAAGAGAAGCATTTATTTTCCACCACCGGATTATCATTTGTTGATAGAACCCGGCTATACACTGGCATTAAGCCGGGACGAAAAAGTCAACTTTTCCCGTCCTTCCATTGATGTATTGTTTGAATCGGCAGCAGATGTATATGGTGAAAAATTAATCGGTATTTTGTTGACTGGAGCCAACCACGATGGTGCAAATGGTTTGTATTATATACACCAAAAAGGGGGTTTTACCATTGTTCAGGAGCCCGCTGAAGCCGAAGTAAATACCATGCCTTTAAAAACACTTGAGCTGTTTCAACCTCACCGTATTTTAAAGCTAAAGCAGATAGCCTCTATTTTATGGGAATTGACCCGGGCGGGATAAGATGTAAGCCGTAATTTTTATTTTAATTAGTTTTTCTTATCCAGCGTGTAGTTCTGCCAATTAAAGAAACTCCAATGTAACCCCGGACATCAAGGATTTCAGGGGTAGTAAGTTTCATATAACATTTATAAGTTTTACCGTTTTCAGGGTCATAAATAGTACCGCCCGACCATTCATTATCCCCGTCATAAGTAAATCCTTTCAAAATAAGAAGCCCAATAATGGGTTGATTTCTTTTGGCAGGGTCTGGATTTTCATCATCTACTTTGGGTGAGCCGTCTTCTTCATAAGGTTCTTTGAGCCAGGTTATTTTTCCGTAATACTTGCCATTGACAGCCCTGTAAATTTTTACAAGGCTTTTATTGTTTTCAGTGTACCAATAGCCAATGATAGCATCGGCTTCACTTTTTTTCTGAGCATGGGAAATAAAAGGTGCTACTAGAAAAATGAAGCCTGCAATAATGAGTAACTGATTCCTCATGCGATTGTCTTTTATACAAATATGCTAAAAAAATAAAAATATAAATGAAAAAAATTGAGAGTTAGTCCGAAATGAATAATCACTTAGCAGCAGGAATAATTTTTCTGGCACTGATTTCATAAAATACCGGAACCATAATCAGGCTGAGAAAAGTACTGAAAATCAAGCCGCCAACAAGAGTAGCCCCCAGAGGTGCCCAGAGCGTTCCTCCTCCCAGCGTTAAAGGCAATATTCCCCCTATGGTTGTTAATGTAGTCAGGATAATAGGTGTAAAACGAATTTGTCCGGCCTGCATAACGGCTTCCCGGACGCTTATTCCTTCTTCGATATTTTTGTTTGTAAAATCGACCAGTATAATAGCATTATTTACGACAATGCCAATCAAGCTGATTAATCCAATAAAAGCTGTAAATGAAAATGTGAGGTTGGAAATATAAAGTGCCAGTGTCATTCCAATGACAGCAAAAGGTACAGTAATAAAAATAATCAAGGGTTGGACAAAAGAATTGAATTGTAAGACCAGTACGGCAAAAATAGCCAGTATGGCAATAATCATAGCGTCAAACATGCCGCCAAACGATTCCTGCCTGGCTTCCAGTTCTCCTTCAATTCTGTATCCATAACCATCCGGAAATGGAAATGATTTAAGCTTTTGAATCACAGGTTTCATAATATTATCAATATTATAGCCTGGGGCTACATCGGCAGTGATATTGGCTGTTCTTGACAGATAAGCCCTGTTTATGGAAGCAGGCGACTCTTTAAACCGGATATGAATCAGATTATCCAGTGGAATTTGTTTGCCCGCCAGCGACTCAACATGTATTTTACCAAGCTCTTCTATTCTTTTCTTCAAAGGCAAAGGGGATTGTATGACCATGGGATAAGTTTTTCCGTCCGGTGCATGAAATGTCGAAACTTCCCAGCCACTCAATACCATGCGAATAGCCCTGTCAATGCGATAAACAGGAACACCCAGCATACTGGCTTTGTCTTTATTAATGTCGATTTTCAAAACGGTTTTGCTTTTTTTCATGTCATTTTCCAGATTAAGCACACCTTCTTGATGCGACAACCATTTTTCCGCACTATCGGCCATGCTGGCGAGAAGGTCAAAATCTTCCCCATAGAGGCTGATAACAATTGGCGCAGCTACCGGAACCCCCTGTTGAAGTTCTTTGATTTGAATCCTGGCTCCGGGGTATTCGCGATACATGTCTCGTAAATGAGCTATAAATTTTTCATACGATTTGGTTTCGTAATATTTAAGTTTTACAAATATTTCTGCAAAGTTTTTATAATAAGCGTTGGAAACAATATTGTAATAAATACGGGGATTTCCGTGCCCTATATTGGAAGCATAATATTCCACCAGAGATAATGTATCAAGTGATTGTTCAATTTCTCTGCAAACCTGATTGGTGCGGGCGAGGGATGCATCATCAGGTAGTTTAATTCTGATAATAAATTCAGGTTTTTCTGCTTTTGGGAAAAAACTCAAGCCGGTTTGATAAAATAACCAGCCGCTGAAAATAAGCATGAGAACAGAAAAAGTTACAACAACCGTTTTATGATTAAGTGACCATTCCAGGAAGCTTGAATAGGGTCCCTGAATAAATTTATCCATGGCTGATTTGAAAAACCGGTTTTGAAAGAAGTTTCCTTTACCCCTGACAGGTTTGAACAGCCGGCTTGCAATAACGGGATTCAGGCTGAGAGCTATAAGCATGGAAAATAAAAGCGTCACGCTGATGGTTAGTGGAAGTGAGCGAATGAAAACTCCGGCTTTTTCGGGCATCAACATAATAGGAATAAAAGCAAAGATGGTTGTGAAGGTGGCACTAACCACAGGCCATCCTATTTCTGAAACTGCTTTTATGGCTGCTTCGGTGGATGTATATCCTTTGTCCATATACCGGTTAATATTTTCTACAACTACAATGGAATTATCCACGAGCAAACCCAGAGAAATAATCAATCCGGCAATGGAAATCTGTTGCAAACCATAACCTGAAACATCGACAACAAACAAACCCAGAATAATGGATAGCGGTATAGCAATAATTACAACCAAAGAAGAGCGAATACCAAGAGCCAGCAATATGACCAGCCCTACAACAACAATTCCCTGAAACAGATTGTTTTGAAATTTTTTTACTTTGGCGCTGACTTCTTCAACCTGATTGAATACGGTATGCAATTCACAATCATCGCTCAAACTGGCTTTGAATCTGTTTAATACCGGAAGGATATGCCTGTATATTTCATAAATATTCCTGCCTTCTTTTTGATTAACTGTGATAAAAACAGCCCTGTGTCCGTTGTAGCGTGCAATATATTGAGTGTCTGAAGGTCTTTTGACAACATCTGCAAAATTTTTCAGATAAATATTTTGACCGGAGGCTGTACCGATAACCGTATTTCTAATTTCTTCAAGGCTTTTGTATGCCCCTGAGCTTTCAACAGGAAAAGCACGCCTGGATAATACTACATCTCCTCCCGGTATATTGATGTTATTGCTTTCAAGTATATTGATAAGTTTTTCAGGTGAAATATTGTATTCAGCCATTTTTTGAAAATCAGGAGTAATTTGTATTTCCCAGTCTGGTAATGCATGAATCCCGGATTTTTTTACCCCTGGAATTTTTTCCAGCTCATTTTTAAGATTCTCGGCTTTGTTTTTTAAATAATCCAGACCTGCAGAATCGGAAACCAGGGCAAGCTGAAGCATACATACATCGGAAGTAGCCCAGCGGAAAACAATAATTTTACTAACTTCATCAGGAAGGTCGTTTTTGATGGAGTTTACTTTTTGTAAAACTTCATCGTATTTTTTTTCTGCATCTGTTCCGAAATAAAATTCTACAGCTATGGAAGCAAAACCATCACGAATGGAAGAACTGATTTTTTTTATATCGTCCAGTTCATTAATGGCAGTTTCAATAGGAATGCTCACCAATTCTTCCATATCGGAAGGGCTGGCTCCGGGCATGACTACATAAACCGAAGCTCCTGGTACGGTCATTTCAGGGTCTTCGGTACGCGGCATTTTAAAATAGGATTGAATACCTGCCGTTGCCAGCAGAATGAAAACCAATAATACAAATCGGTAGTTTTTAATGGCTATTTCAGGAAGTTTCATGGCATAATTTTTATCCTTGTTTGCTCATTGATATAATACCTTCCTTCTGTGATGATACTGTCACCTATACGTAAGCCTTTCTTTACAAACGCAATCCCGGAGTTCCAGTCTTTAAGCCACACCTCTGTTTTCAGGGGTTGACCCTTTTTTACTTTGTAAACGCAGGCTTTATTGTCTTCAAACTCAAACAGGGCATCGAAAGGCACGGACGGATAAACCATTCCATCACCAATGATAATGTGAGCACTAACAAACATGCCCGATAAAAATAAAGGGTTTGACTCAAGATGAATTTCAACTTCATAATTGGACGTATAGGGGTCGGCAAAATTGCCAAGATTACCCACATTTCCATAAAATGTATCCTCCGGAAAGGCATCAATAAATACCAGAGCAGAATCACCGGTATTTATTTTTACCCGCTCTTCGGCAGATACATAAACCTTTGCAATCCAGAATGGATTTTCAGACCCGAATAAAATAACGGGCATGCCAGCTCCCACAATTTCATTCTCTTCCGGTATTACTTTTAATACAATACCATCTTTCGGAGCAATGATAGATGCATGTTTGTAGTTGAACAATGCAGCTTCTTTTTTCTTTTTTAAAATTTTTAATTGCAATTCTGCATTTTCGAGCTGATCGATGGTTGCAACACTATCCCTGAACAGTGCCAGAACCCGTTGATAGTCTTTTTCAGCTTTTTCAATGGCCAGGCTTATTTGAGACAATGCAGAGCTAAATTCATCTTTTTTTAATTCTGCCAGCACATCACCTTTTTTTACCTTTTTCCCTTCTTTGACATAGATGCGGTCGATAACACCACCTGTTTTAAAACTGAGTTTCATTTCTGTGGCCTGTGAAAGTCGTCCACTGCAGGGTATTACGCGATGGTACATTGCGGATTTTACGGTTTCCACCCTGACAGGCAACCATTCTCTTTCCGTGCTTTTATTGTTTGTGGGTTGGCAGGCTATTATTCCCAGTAAAAAAACAGTGACAATGACTTTTCTTGTTCCCATATGATTAAAAATTCTGATTGTAATACAAACCTAAACTTCTTTTCAGTTGGGCTTCTGCCATTTTCATCTGATAATGGTTGAGAATTTCTTCAGAGCGAGCCCGTGTGTATGCCGCCATGGCATCCGTAAATTCAAGGATGTTGGCTAATCCGTTTTCGAGTTTCTTCTGAACAAGATGTAAGTTCTTTTCTGCAGCCTGTGTTGCAGTTCTGTAACTCTGACGGCTCTCCATATAATGATTCCAGTTCTGGTAAGCATTAAGTACTTCAAGTTTGATTTTTTGCAGGTTCGACTCGTAAGATGCTTCAAGCTCCTGCATGTTAAGTATTTGTTGCTGGTTTTTATAACGGTTATTAAAGCCATGAAATAAATTCCAGCTTAATAAAATACTCAGCATGTAATAGTCATCTTTGTCAGTAAAACTGTATTTTTCTCCCTGATAGCCGTAATCCAGGACAGCATTGATTTTGGGCAGAGCTTCCGAACGGCTGATTTTTAAACCCAACTGAGCCAATTCTTCATAAGTTTTAAGAAGTAATAGTTCTTCTCTTTTGCTTTCAATACCTTCCAGTAGAGAATAGGCGGAATTTACCGCCCAAATCGAATCCGTGCTTTCCGCATCGATGATAATTTCTTCGTTTAAGTTTCTGTTGAGAAGGGTGTTAAAATAATTTTTTGCCAGTTCCGACTTTTGTTTTGCTGAAGACAATTCTTGCTTGTATTTCTGCAACTCTGCACGGGCACGGTATACATTATCAGTGGTAATTTTTCCGTTCCTGTATAAACTCACTAAACTTTTGTAATAATATTGAGCCGTTATTAAGGCCTGTTCATACATTTTAATAATTTCGAGGCTTTGCAGATAACGATAGTAAGCTACAACAATATCCCTGGCAAGATCTTTTTTCTTAATCTCAAGAATAAGCCTTTGTATTTCCGATTCTTTTTTACCCATTTTATACTGATAGTAAATGGCAGGATTAAAAACAGGTTGTATGGTTCTTAGTTTTGTTTCATGCTCTTTTTCTCTTAAAAAAGGAATGGTTTCGTTTTCGAGATGAGGAACTTCTACCTGAATACCATGGAGCAAAGCCAGTCCCTGCATGCCTTCATAAACCGGATTTAATAAATCACCAACAGGAAATTCAATGGTTCTTCCACCACCGGCCCTTGAATAACGGGCTTCAATTCCAACAGAAGGAAAAAAATAACTGCCGTATTCTTTTACTCTGGCTGACATTCGTTGAAGTGCCAGTTCCTGTTGTTTTATTTCAGGATTGTTTTTTAATCCTTCTTGAACATATTGCTCCAGAACACTCTGGCTTTTCAGTGGGAAAACAGGTATGACCAAGAGCCAGAATAATTTAAACCTGTAACCCATCGGTTAAAATTTTAAATGAATTTTTAATGAGATTTTCCGGCTGAAGGTTTAAAATCCTTATCAGGTTTTTCCTGTATGCTATAAATTCAAGCAAACCATTGATTTGCGACCATAAAATGGCCATGAGTTCCTTACTGTTTACATCTGGTCTGATAGTGCCATCTGTTTGTCCCGACCGGATGGTTTCTTCTAGCAGGCTGAGAGGGGATTGCTCAGATAATAATTTGAGTTTGTTTTGGTCAGAAATTTTTTCAAAAGCACCGCTGTGAAATTGAGTAATCAAGTAAAATTCATCGGGAAAGTTGTTAAAAAACTCCAGATATCCTTCTCCCAGTTTTTTCAGCTTTTCAATGCCTGACCGGCAATCCTTGATTTTTTCTTTTAATATTTCAGAGAGCTTTTCCAGAATTTCCATCAAGATGGAGAAGTGTAGTTCTTCTTTGGATTTAAAATACAGATAGAGGGTGCC
>CAYNBC010000019.1:0-4397 GCA_964395255.1 uncultured Sphingobacteriales bacterium
GACAGTATGTTTGCGATTACGGCATTGAAAAAATGTCGAAATCATTATACAATGTGGTCAATCCTGATGATATCATCCACAGGTATGGTGCAGACACTTTCCGTATGTATGAAATGTTTCTGGGGCCTATCAGCGACCATAAACCATGGAGTACAGACGGTATTGAAGGCGTATTTAAATTTCTAAAAAAATTCTGGAACCTGTTTTTCGACTCAAACGGTAATTTTTCTCTATCCGATGCTGAAGCTTCGGAAGAAGAACTTAAAATATTACATAAAACCATTTATAAAATTACTTCCGATATAGAAAAACTCAGCTTCAATACCTGTGTAAGTACTTTCATGATTGCCGTCAATGAGTTGACCAAACTGAATTGTAATAAAAGAAAAATACTGGAATCTCTTCTTGTTCTTCTCAGTCCCTTTGCACCTCATATTACAGAAGAATTGTGGCATCGTGCAGGTCATGAAAGCAGCATTACCACTCAACCTTATCCTTCATACAAAGAAGAATATATCAGGGAAAACAGTTATGAATACCCTGTATCTGTCAATGGAAAAGTAAGAACCAGAATCAGTATCGATGTTTCAGCTTCGAAGGATGAAGTTGAAAAGATTGTGCTCGGGAATGAAACCATTCAAAAATGGGTAGAAGGAAAAACTATTCGAAAAATCATTTTCGTACCTCAAAAAATTATCAATATTGTTATATCTTAAACAGTCAAAAAAACAGTTTCAAATGAAAAGAATTGCAATTTTTTATGGTTCCAAAGGTGGTAACACCGAAGCCGTAGCCCGAAAAATCCATCAGGCATTTGGAGAAGAACATGCTGATTTATATGCCATACCTGATGTTGAACCTGATATTTTAAAAAACTATGATTATATCATTTTTGGTGTTTCAACGGTCGGGGCTGATTCATGGGATCAACACCATCCCCACAATAGCTGGGACCCATTTCTGGCAGCCTTGAAAAATATAGACCTGAGTGGTAAAAAAGCAGCTGTTTTTGGACTTGGAGACCAAATACTTTATCCCGAGCATTTTTGTGACGATATGAAACTTGTCTGGGACCGTCTAAAAGAACAGGGTGCTGAAATGACGGGTGAATGGTATGATGAAGATTACGAATTTTCCGACTCTAAAGCTTTTGTAAATGACCATTTTGTGGGTCTTGCCGTTGATGAAGACCAGCAGTTTGACCTTACCGATGACCGTGTAAAAAAATGGATTGAGTCATTGAAGAAGGAATTTGGCTTAAATGTATAATCATGCATAAAGATACTCCGATACCTTATGATATTGTCAAAAAACTTATTGAAAAGAGTGGTTTAAGTAAGGTAGGTAAATCTTCAATTCGTGAAATTCTAAAACTGGTCAATCAGATTGAAGAGGAAACAGGCATCCGTTTTATCCGCATGGAAATGGGAATCCCCGGACTAAAACCCGCTGCGGTAGGCGTTCAGGCAGAAATTGATGCTTTGCAAAAAGGAGTGGCTTCCATTTACCCCAACATTGAAGGTATTCCTGAAGTCAAAAAAGAAATACAGCGATTTGTTAAACTATTCCTCAATATCGATGTAAACCTGAGTGGATGTATTCCTACCGTTGGAAGCATGATGGGTGGCTTTGCTTCTTTTATGACACTGGGACGCTTATACAGAAATAAAAATAAAACTCTGTTTATCGATCCGGGTTTTCCTGTACAAAAACAACAACATCATGTTCTAGGGCAGGATTATTACGCTTTTGATGTTTACAATTATCGCGGACAAAAGCTGAAAGACAAACTTAAGTCATACCTCGAAAAAGGTGATGTTGTTTCCATTATCTATTCAAACCCCAACAATCCATCCTGGATATGTTTTACCGAAGAAGAATTGAAAATCATTGGTGAACTGGCCGACAAATACAATGTTATTGTCATTGAAGACCTGGCTTATTTTGGTATGGATTTCCGCAAGAACTATTGCATACCCGGCCAACCTCCGTATCAGCCATCCGTTTCTCATTACACAGATAATTATATTCTGTTAATATCAAGCTCCAAAATATTCAGTTATGCTGGTCAACGAATCGGGATGCTGGTGATTTCGGATAAAGTTTTTCACATTGAATCCGATGATTTACTTCGGTTTTACACCCAGAAAAAGCTGGGCAATGCATTGATTTTCGGAAGTTTATACTCATTGAGTTCCGGCACTTCACATTCAGCACAATATGCATTGGCAGCGCTGCTCAAAAGCATTAATGACGGAGAATATGATTTCAGGTCAGATGTGGTGGAATATGGCAGAAAAGCCGCCATCATGAAAAAACTTTTCCTTGATAATGGTTTTAAACTGGTTTATGATTCTGACGGTGATGAACCCCTGGCTGATGGTTTTTATTTTACCATCTCGTATCCGGGATTTACAGGTGCAGACCTGATTGAAGAATTCCTTTACTACGGAATCAGTGCTATCTCACTGGATATTACAGGAAGTGAAAGAACCGAAGGTATAAGAGCCTGTGTATCACTTGTCCAGCCTGAGCAGTTTCCAGACCTCGAATTCCGGCTAAAAAAATTCAGGGAACATCATCCTGTCTCGTAAAATAAATCATGCATATTTTCCTGTTCCTTATTACTTTTGTTATACTATCATAAAGCCATGGAGCAAGATTTTGTAGTATCCGCCAGAAAATACCGTCCTTCTACTTTCAAACTGGTTGTAGGTCAGGAGCATATAACTACTACGCTAAAAAATGCCATTATCAACAATAAAATCGGACATTCTTACCTTTTTACCGGTCCGAGAGGCGTAGGCAAAACTACCTGCGCAAGAATTCTTGCCAAAACACTGAATTGTGAAAACAGGCTTCCAGATGGCGAGCCGTGTAATGAATGCGACAGCTGTCAAAGATTCAATGAGCAGCGATCGATGAACATCCATGAACTGGATGCTGCATCCCACAACCTTGTTGACGATATACGGCAGTTGAACGAACAGGTTCGTATTGCACCTCAAAGCGGAAAATATAAAGTGTATATCATTGACGAGGTGCATATGTTAAGTCAGTCAGCATTTAATGCATTTCTCAAAACACTGGAAGAACCTCCCTCCTATGCTGTATTTATCCTTGCAACTACTGAAAAACACAAGGTTATACCTACCATATTAAGCCGTTGTCAGATATTTGATTTCCGAAGGATTAAAGTCAGTGATATTAAAAATCATCTGGTCTATATTGCAAAGCAGGAAAATGTAAAATACGAAGATAAAGCCCTTCACATCATTGCCAGAAAAGCAGACGGTGCCATCAGGGATGCCCTGTCCATGTTTGACCGGCTGGTTAGCTTTACTAACAGCAACCTGACCTATGAAGCTGTTGTTGAGAATCTGAATATTATTGATTATGAATATTATTTCCGCTTTACAGACTATTTTCTTCAAAATGACCGAGAAAATACCCTTATTCTTCTCAACGAACTTTTCGGTAAAGGCTTTGAACCCCACCATATTTTGCAGGGACTGGCCGAACATTTCAGGGATTTGCTTATGTTCAAATCCTTAAAAACCAGGGAACTTGTAAACATCCTTGAAGAGCTTGATAATCAATATCAGAGTCAAGCAGAAAAAACTTCATCTTCCTTTCTTCTATCAGGCTTAAATCTGCTGAACCAATTTTTAATGAACCTTAAAGAAGCCCAGAATAAAAGCCTTTTTACAGAAATATGTTTTCTAAAATTAACACATCTTACCGAAGCATTATCCCTTGCCAGTGAAATAAAAAGCGTAAAAAAAAAACCTGATAAGGTAGAAAATTCAAAAGCCAAAACTGAAAAAACACCCGATTCCAGAGAAAATCAGCAATCAATTTCCCCCTCAGGATTAAATAATTCTGCGCACACTGACAAAGAGGAAAAGAAAAAGAAACCGGAAAATATCATTAATGAGCCTGTCGAAACATATAACAACCCGAAAAATGGGAAAAACTCGTTACGAAAATCCCTGTTAACAGCTAAGGCCGATGAAATTCTGGAACAGGTAGAAGATAAAAATCAAGAGCCAGTATCCACTGAGAAAGAAATATTTGAACCATCGGAATGGGATAGCCAGCAATTCATAAATGCATGGAATTCAGTTCTGGAAAATCATTTATTTGATAAAATCAATCTTTATACACATCTTAAAAATTATCCTCCCCGTATTGAAGGTCATCAGGTTTATCTGGAATTCAAGAACTCAGCTGTTGAGCAAATGTTTACCACGGAAAAGCAAAAAATAAGCGACATATTAAGGGAAAACTTTCAGATTTCAGGGGTTCAGTTCATCACAGAGGTCAAAGAAGCCACGGATGAAGAAAGAAGTCGTTATTTAATTGAACCAGAGGATAAACTTAAATATCTTGAATCA
>CAYNBC010000019.1:4407-12418 GCA_964395255.1 uncultured Sphingobacteriales bacterium
TTCTTATGCTAAGCAAAAACTTGGGCTGGAACCCAAAAACTAACTCCTCTTGAAATACTGATAGTCAAGATAATACAAAACCTTTAAAGAAAGTGAATTGGTGGCACTCATGTTCAGCAATTCTCCCAGATTATCAAAATAATTTCTGACAATCTCATCAGAACTATGGTATATAAAGTTTTTCCAGACAAGGTTTAGCTCACTACCGGGTGCAAAATACCATGTACAGGCTGCATCCAGGTTGAGCGTTGAATAATTTATATCGTAGTTTCCTTTTTTGTCTGACTCATAAAGGTAACCATCCGGGTTCAAAATTTTTAAAGTGCTGGCATAATCAGCAGTAGACCAATAATAACGCATCCTCCAGCTTAATGAAATTTTATTATTAAAAAGATAATTAAACTGAACCACCTGTGAATGGGTAAAGAGATTTCGCTTTCCAAAATAAATAGTGGGATTCTGCAGTGAATCATACTCCGTTTCTGCATAACCAAGGTCATTAAAGGTCATTTCATTGTTAACGCGCCACCGGAGATTTGAACGGTCGCTAAATCTGAACCGGAAGCTAACATTCAACTTATATTGATTGATTAAATATTCAAAGGCATGATTGTAATGCGCATATACATCCATTGCCAAAGGCTTTCTGTAATCAGTAGATATCCATGCCCCTGAACCTATTACGGGCTTTTTTATAAATTTCCAGCCATCTACCCTCGGTTCATAAAAGTCGTTGGATTCGATAGGAGTAAACCATGTGCTGACACCCACAGAAAGATAATTATTAAAAGTTGTATTCGAATTGGCTTCAAACCATAGCGATGAAAATTCTCTGGGACGAAACAAAGCCTGATATGAAACTTTAAACCGGTTGCGCCAATAATTAACTTTCCAGAATGGCTCATAAATATTGTATTGCAATTTCAAATTGTAGGAATACTCGTTATTGGCCCTTAAAAATCCCATGTCATTGGGGTCATAAGTATCGGATTCCACCTTATTATTGAGCTCAAACCTAAAATTTCCACTAATTTTTCTTAATTCAATAAAATAAGTATAACCAGGTTCAGGCCTGCTACCGATTTGACTTTTTCGTGAAAGGGCTGCTTTGGAAAAAATGGAATAACTATTTCGTTTGTTTCTCAGCTCGGATTGAATAGCTGTAACAGTTGCATTATATCCTTTTCTACCAACAAAAGTATTAGCCACTGCAAAATAAGAATTGTTAGGAAGATTCTGGTCAAAAACAAGCATATTATAATCTGTAAAATGCTGAGTAGTAATTTTCCTCTGGCGTCCCAATGAATCTTCAACCAGAGCATGAGATGGGGATGTCATAGCATTAAAAATTCCAATACCGAGACCTTTATTTGTCCGTCCGGAAATTTTGGCTGCATTAATAAGATGGGTCTTATCCGGGTTTATTATTATTTCCTCTCCTTCTCTCAGGCTATCTTCCACAGAATAATAATAGGCAGGCCTTCCTCCTATCCTTCTTGAATAAAAAATACCACCCCGGTTAAACATTTCAGTTCCTTCTGTAAAAAACTGTCTCTTTTCGTCATAATACACTTCAAACGGAGATAAATTCAATACCAGGTCGTCCGATTGTACCTGACCAAAATCGGGTATTAAAGTCATATCCAGTGTAAAACTTTCATTGAGCCCGTATTTCAAATCAGCTCCATAGTTTATTGAAAATGAAACATTATCATTCTCAGGGTATTTTTCCATATATCCCGAAACATAAGGAAACATGGAAAGCCTGAGAGGAGCTTTAATGTTGTATATACCTGTTGCTCTGGCAGTTTGGGTTAAAATACCTGCAACATGTTTATCCACAAACTGATAACTCGACCATTCCCGGAATCTCCGGATGTGGCGCCAGAAATTAATGCCCCAGTTCTGGGTGTCACTTTTAGGAAATCGGATTTGTGACCAGGGAATCATCATTTCAACATTCCAGGAACTATCTGTTATAACAACAGCGCTTTTCCATACAGCATCCCAGTTTTTGTCCATTTGATGACCTGAACTTTTGTTGTCGGATTGAACATTGGCTGCTGAAACTTTGAACTCAAATGAGTTTTTTCCATCATCAAAAGGAACAAGCTGTACTCCAAAAATATCACAGTTTACATCTTCAATCTCATCTCGTCTGGCCAGTTCGGTCTTAATTTTATCAGGCTCGGTATCATATAAAATAGCAGCTATATAAAGCCCTTTATGATTATAAGCCATTTTCACAACAGAAGGAAAAGAAGATGGTTTTCCGGGATGTGGTTCATACTGTATAAAATCCGTGGCAGAAGGAACCAATTTCCATTCCTTTTCAGCAATCACTCCGTCAATATCAGGGCTATAATTGATGCGAACAGCATTTACAGTTTTTCGTACCTGAGCATTTAAAATTTGGAAGCTGATAATAAACGATATTATAAAATAAACATTTTTGAATTTCATGGCTGCGTTTTCATTAGCGCCACAAAAGTAGATAAAAAACGATTGTTTATTCGGGTGGTAAAAAAAAAGGGTTGCCGAATCGACAACCCTTTTTATAAACATATTGGATTAACTATTTATCCCAATCTACCGGAGTATAAATATCTCTTACAGGGGTATTGGAGTTGTAATTTCTTTCGCTGGTAGGATAAGGTAAGCAACGCGGAATTTTGGTTCCTGAAACCGGTTGGAGAGCAGGAACGGCACTGGCATAATCGGTGCCGGTAAAAGTTCTTCTCCAATCGGCAAATGCTTCTGGCTGGCAGAACATGGCCAGATATTTTTCATACATAATCAACTGATAAAGCTGATTATTATCGGTAACGCCATCTACTACGGCATTAAACTGAGCCAGCCATGTAGCATCGGTAGTTCCCGTTTTATCTAGAGAAGCAGCAACAGCATCTTTCAATGCTTGTTTTGCTTTTGCAACATCCGGGGTGGAACCTTTCAGATAAGCCTCTGCTTCAATGAATTTTTGCTCAACATAAGTAATGAACAAAGTAGGAGAATTGATGGAGCTAAAGAAACTTCCCCATGTACCGTTGTCTTTAAAAACTGCTCTTCTGGGATCAAGTGTATCAACACCTGTACCCATGAAAGCAGGATTTTCGCCAACATCACCTCTTTCCAGATCAAACTGATAAAGCGGGTTTGCTTCGGATGAAGCGGTTCCATATACAAACTGCATGTCATCAGCATTGGAAGTAAATCCATTAGCTAATGCCTGAAGTGCTTTATCATAAGCAGAAGCACCATCAACTTCCGACCAATGAATAGCGAAGCGGGCTTTAAGTGCATAAGCTGCTTTAACCCAGGCATCGTTATCGCCACCATAAATGTAATCATTTTCGATGGCATAAACACTTTCTGTAGCCTGTAAATCGGTAATGGCTTCATCAAGAAGTTTGTTGATGGTTTGATAAATAGTAGCCTGGTCGTCATATTTAGGTGCCAGTAAATCGCTTCCCTGAAATGCTTCCGAATAAGGAATGGCATTCCAGAGATCTGTCATAAGGCCCAGGATATAAGCAGTTAATACTTTACCTACACCGGCCATATGAGGTGAATAGGCATCTTGATCCTCAGCCTGATTAATTAAAATGTTTAAATCCATCAAACATCCCGAATAAAGGGATGACCATACATTGTTAACATCGGCTTCATAGATGGTATATGAACCAATAATTGAAGCCTGACGGCTATTACCGTTTACATATTGCATCCACATAGAAGTGGTTCCTGTGATATCCATACCTCCGATCACATAGGCCATACGGGCTTCAGCCGAGGCCAGAAGTGTTTTTAACGGAGCGTATGTGGGGCTATCCGGATCAATATTTATATCCGGGTCGATCCATTTGTCACACGCTGTAAATGTGAACAAAAACAGAATCGCCAGCCCTATTTTTCTTATATTCAATTTTTTCATATTTCCAGATTTTAAGTTTTTCAAAGAAACTTTCATTGCTTAATCATTAAAAGGCTGCACGAAGACCAAATAAATAAGTTTTGGTTCCGGGCATGTTGAAGTAGTCAAATCCCTGAGCATTGGAAGCACCCAGCAAGCTGGTTTCAGGATCAACACCTGTATAAGGTGTGCTTAACCAGAGATTTTTACCTGTAAAGTAGATATCCAGTTTGTCAATGAATATCTTGTCAAGAAGTTTGGAATCGAAGGTATAAGAAAGGGTAATTTCACGAAGTCTTACCCAATCGGTATTTTCAACAAAAGGTTCGGACGGGCCAGTGAAACCGCTTCCTGGACCTTCCCAGAAATACCAGTTTTCATCCAATTTGATTTCGGTTGTATTTTTAACGGGTGTGGATACTTCATTGCCCTGACCATCGGTGTAATGAATGGTTCCATCGGATGCCTGATATCCGTATACACCATCAAATACGATGGTAGCTGTTTCTCTATCATTTTGGTCAGCGTGTTTGCCGAAGTAATAGAGGGCTCCTTTGGTTCCGTTCCACATTTGTCCACCTTTCTTGATATCCAGCAGGAATGAAAGTCTAAATCCTTTCCAGGACAATACATTCTCGATACCGGCAACCCAATCGGGAGGTACAACACCCAGAATACCGGATTCGGCATCCTGCAAAGGATATCCAATGGTGGGAGGATAACCAGGATCGTCATTGATAATCAGATTACCTTGATCATCCCTTAACCAGCGTGTTCCCCAAATAGAACGATACCTTTCGCCAACCATGGCTCTTACCTGAGGATCAACAAATCCTCCCAGGAATACATTATCAATTCCTTCGGCCAAACCGGTAACCATGGTTACACCGTTGTCGAAGTTAAGATTCAAATCCCAGCGGAAATCGGATGTTTTAACCGGAGTTGCTCTCAGGTAAATTTCAAAACCTTTGGTTTCCATGGAGGCTGCATTGGTATAAATGTTATCAAACCCGGTTGATGGTGCAACAGGTACACTCATGAGCAAATCAGAGCTCTTATTGATGTAATAGGCTATGTCAAGTCCTAACCTGTTCTCAAAGAATCTCAAATCGGCACCAAATTCCATTGATGTAAGTTTTTCAGGACGGAGGTCGGAGCTCCCCTGTACATCACCATAAGTAAATCCTGTGTATCCCATCAGAGGAAATGATAAACCGGTTGTCCATCCATCGCCCGGAGCTGGTACAAAGTAAGGAGTAACCAGATTATAAGCACCCGGAGCACGAGCTGTTACAGCATAGGAAGCACGAATTTTTCCGAATGGCAAGAAACTTAAATCACTCAATGGATCGAGTTCGGTAAAGATGAAGGATGTACTTACAGAAGGATAGAAGAATTTGTTACCATCAGCAGGTAATGTGGTTGACCATTCTTCCCTTCCGGTCAGATCAACAAACCACATGGATTTATAGTCAAATCCCAGATCAGCATAAAATGCAGCTGTTCTGTATTTGGAAGTTCCTTCTGATGGCACAACATCGGATGAGTTTGCCAGGTTATACCATCCCGGAATCTCGATGCTGTTGGCTTCTCCAAATACATTGGTACCGAACGACTGGAACATGTTGTTACCCAAACGGGCTGTCAAGCGAATATCATCGTTAAGTTTTTTATCTATTGTCAAATACAAATCGGAGTTAATGTCCTGTCCAAAGTATTGGTAAACACCAACATATCCAGCTCTTCTTGTATTGGAACCAATCTGGAATCTGTCTTTATACCTTCTGTTATACCAGTCGGTACCCAGGCGGTAGGTAACTGATAACCAGTCATTAGCCAGATAATCCAGTTGTGTCCAGCCTGTAAAACGGTTGGTATAGTCGTGATAGGAAATGTTATTTACAATCCAATAAGGGTTGTCATAACCGGTTCCACCGCGGTAGTTTCTTTGACTACCATCTGGAAATTGATACGAACGCGGATCGTTAACGGGATCTTCCAGACCAAATGAGTTGTCAAAAGTAGGTGGTGTACGTGTTAAGCCCAGCATTACACCAGATGTATTAGAACCTTGTTGTATTCTGTTACCGTCAGAATTGGCATAGTAAACACTGGCTGATGATTTGAATTTTTCAGATAGTTTGGTTTCCCCGGTTAAGCGGAATGTATAACGATTGAATGTGTTGTTTGGCACAATGCCTTCCGATTGTAAGGTAGAAAGTGAGAAATAATAAGTTGAAATGTCAGTACCTCCTGAAAAGCTTAAACTGTTTTCCCACCTTTTACCTAACTGAAAGAATTCATAAGGATCGTAAGCATGAACGGGTTTACCTTCTGGATATTGCCATTTATAAACAGGTCTTCCGTTGGGGTCCCATTTTTCCATATAGTCTTTGTCTGTATCATCATAAACGAGTTCAGAGATGCGAGGTCCCCATGAAACCTGTTTATACCAATAACCATCCGGCCATTGCAAAGCAAAGCTATCGCTTCCAAAATAATATTTAGATGCTTCTTTTGAACCTTGAGCAAATTCCATTTGTAAAGCAGGAACCTGGCTCATTTTGTCAATAGCATATGAAGTGCTGAAGTTAACATGAATGGCTTTTCCTTTAGCAGCAGCACCTCTTTTTGTGGTTATAACGATAGCACCATTGGCTGCCCGTAAACCATAAAGAGCTGTTGCAGCACCTGACTTCAAAACAGAAATTTCGGCAATATCATCAGGGTTGATATCGATGCCCCTATCGGATGTAGCAACACCATCAACACTATATGCACCTCCTCCTGAAATAATGGGAACACCGTCAACAACAAATAACGGCTGGTTGTTACCTGTTAAGGATGCAGATCCACGAATTTCAATAAATGTGGATGCACCGGCTACACCTGATGAATTATTGACTTTAACACCAGCAACCCTGGCGTTCAAAGAGTTAATCAGGTTCACATTAGGTGCTTTTTCAATTTGTTCGGCAGCTACTTTCTGCACGGCATATCCCAGTGCCTTTGTTTCACGCTTTACACCAATAGCCGTTACCACTACTTCATCCAGATTCAATACATCTTCCTCAAGAGCAACATTGATAGTAAAATTATTACCAATGTTAACTTCCTGAGTTTTCATCCCCACAAATGAGAATACCAAAGTATTGTAATTTTCGGGAACAGTAATCTGGTATTCCCCGTTAATATCGGTGGAAGTACCAACTGTAGTTCCTTTAACTACTACCGTTACCCCTGGCAACGCGCTGCCATCTTTGGCACTGGTAACCTTTCCGGTGATTACCTTTTTCTGCGCTGTCGCCATCTGCATGCCGATAAATATCAGCAGCGTTAGTAAAAATGTAACTCTTTTCATACTTTAACATTTTAGGTTTTAGAAGATAAAAAAATTCTCAAGAAATTTAAATTCAATAATTTATAAAATTTCAGGAGGTATCAAAAAAATAATTACAAGTTGCGCACTTTATCTGCATAATAAATTATTAGGTTCAATTTTGCACTTACAATTATAATATATTTTTGAAAAATTGCAACACTTTTGTGAATTTTTTGAAAAAAAAAATCTCTCTTAATATGCGAAATTACTGATAAATTTAACCGAAAATTATACTGATAATAATACTAAATGAACAAAAACTAGCTAATTTTCAAAAAATTAAGTCAAATAATGGAACTCAATAATAAAATTATAGGAACAGGTCAGCCTGTATTGATTCTTCATGGTTTATTCGGGATGCTTGACAACTGGGTGAGTTTTTCGCGAAAATTATCACGCATTTTTGAGGTTCACCTTCTTGATTTAAGAAACCATGGCAAATCACCACATTCTGATGATATCAATTATCATATAATGGTAAGGGATGTGATGGATTATCTGGAAGAACAAAACCTGTTTTCCATTCATTTAATAGGGCATTCCATGGGAGGCAAACTCGCCCTTCAATTTGCCACACTGTATCCAGGATATATCAAAAGCCTTGTAGTTATTGATATTGCTCCCTATTCCTATTCTATTAATCTTCAGCACAAAAATATTTTTGAACTTGCAACAAAGATTCTGGAACTAAAATCTGATAATCGTCAAATAGTAAC
>CAYNBC010000019.1:12428-14038 GCA_964395255.1 uncultured Sphingobacteriales bacterium
AATTTTTAATCAAAAACTTAAAAAAGGATGAAAACGGTATTATTACTTGGAAATTTAATGCAACCGCTTTGATGAAAAATTATAACGAATTGCTTGGGGAAGTGAAATTTGTTCATGCGGTCAATGGTCCTGTTTTATTTATTAAAGGTTCTGAATCAGATTATATTGATGAAAATAAATTGACCAGCTACAAAAAATATTTACCGAATTTTAAAATAAGTGTTATTGAGGGAGCCAGCCATTGGGTACATGTAGACAGACCTGATGATTTATTGCTCAAAATCAATGATTTTTTGTTATCTCAAATTGTGAATGACTGAACAGATGAAGCTAGTTTTATATCTTTTAATTAAATTCGCAGAAAATAAATTTCACTGAATTAAAAAAACAAGTTATATGCAATACAAAGTAATCGATTTTAAAATGGATGGTGAAAAAGGCATAATCACCATCAACAGGCCTGAAGCCATGAATGCGCTTAATACACAGGTTTTTGATGAACTGGATTCCATACTGGAACAAATTGACGCTGATAATAAGATTCGTTTTTTAATGATAACCGGAGCAGGAAAAGCATTTGTAGCAGGTGCCGATATAGCGGAAATGGTAGATATGACACCCGAACAAGGAAGTGCATTTTCGCAAAGAGGTCAGAATACCTTTCGTAGATTTGAAGAACTGGAAATTCCGGTAATGGCCGTTATTAACGGATATGCACTGGGAGGGGGACTCGAACTGGCCATGTCCTGCGATTTTCGTATCGCCAGCACCAAAGCCAAATTTGGCCAGCCTGAAGTTAATCTGGGATTAATTCCCGGATATAATGGCACCGGACGGTTGCCCCGGTTAATAGGTCTGGCAGATGCGCTCTATCTTCTTATGACTGGAGAAATGATTGATGCACAGGAAGCCTACAGATTAGGACTCGTGCAAAAACTATTTGAACCCGAGCAATTAATGGAGGGCGCTCATAAAATTGCAGACACAATACTTTCCAAGGGTCCTTCAGCCATTGTTAAAGTTAAAAAAGTGGTAAGGAATGGGTTAAACACCGACCTTTATAGTTCAGGTAAAATGGAATCCATTGAATTCGGTTCACTCTTTGGAGAAAAATCAGAAGGCCGGGAAGGCATGAAAGCTTTCCTTGAAAAAAGAAGTCCTAAATGGAAATAATTAGTTTTTCACTTATAAAATATATGAATTATGAATTACGATGAAAGATTTCAAAATGTATCGGTTCTGGGAGCGGCCGGTAAAATGGGCAGTGGAATTTTGCTCCTGACTGCTGTAGAAATGGCCGATCTAAGCCTGAAACCGGAAAATAAAGACAAAACTTTTGTGCTCAATGCTATTGATGTATCTCATGCCGGATTGCAGGGATTGATGCAATATATTCGTCAGCAGGTAATAAAATTGGCTGAAAAAAAGGCGGTTATACTTCGCCAGATGTATGCCGATAGAGAAGACTTAATCGAAAACTTAGACATCATTTATCAGTATGTCAATGATGTCATGAATATTATCAGACCCACAACCAAAATTGAAGCTGCTTACGAATCTTATCTGGTTTTTGAAGCTGTTATTGAAAATCCCGATTTGAAAATCAAATT
>CAYNBC010000020.1:0-1277 GCA_964395255.1 uncultured Sphingobacteriales bacterium
GGTTTATTTTAGAGCCATCCAGCAAAATGAAATTACAGGATTTGAAGAAATACATTCATTCCAGCAAGGTTTTAAAGTAAAGGGAAATAATATAACCATCCAGCTTAATGGGAAAGGACACCCAGAACCAGAGCTTTTGATTTTTGGTGTCAAACGGTACGAAACTGACTTCTATATCAGCGTTTCGTGCATGGGAAAAGATTCACTCCTGGCAGAAAAAATTTTTAATGTGGAAAAAACCGGCTTTCCCGGAGCTATCAGCCGTTTTGTCAGGGAGATTCAGGTACCTGTTCCGGCAGGCACACATCAAATTCGGATTAGGCCTCTCTCTCCTCTCGACAAAAAGCTTGTCCTTGTTTCTCCTTTCCTTAATTCAGTCTCTGATACAAATTAGAATCATTCAAAATAATTTTTTCTTATTGCAATTTTTAAAGAATTTTGCAGCATTCTTTTAAACCCCAATACAATGTTTTGTAAAATACTGAATAAAAGAAACTTAACTGACCATGTGTTTGTGCTGCAATTCGAGAGAAAAGGGATGGTTTTTGAACCCGGACAACACATTCTGGTAGCAAGGGATGAAAAAGATGAAATGAGGGAATATTCTATTTATAGTGGAATTAACGACCCATATCTGGAAATCATCGTCAGGGAGGTTGAAGATGGAGTGGTTAGCAAACAATTAAAAAGGTTGGAACCCGGGGAAAGCATACTGGTGGAATCTCCTGCCGGTTTCTTCCGCATCGAAAAAGAAAACCGCCATAGAAAGTTTTTATTTGTTGCCACAGGAACCGGTATTTCACCATTCCGTTGTTTTGTCAGATCATATCCGGGTCTGGATTATACTATACTTCACGGCATCAGATACCCGAACGAAAGATATGAATTCCATGAATATGAGGAAGGGCGTTATATTGCCTGCCTTAGCAAATCAAAAAACGGAAATTTTCATGGAAGGGTAACTGATTTTCTTAACCAATTTCCCCCGGAAAAAGGTACTCTGGTTTATTTATGCGGAAATTCCAATATGATTATTGATGCAAGAAAAATTTTAATAGAACAAGGAATTCCGCATGAAGACATTTTTACCGAGGTTTATTTTTAAATCGTTAATTAATTACCGAAATTTGCAGTTCATTTAAATTCAACTATTTTCGATGAAATACCACATAATCACCTTAGGTTGCCAGATGAATATTTCCGATAGTGAAAGAATTCGGCATGTATTCCATGAAATGGGATTTAAAGAAGTTGAAGAGGAATCGGAGGCAGATATC
>CAYNBC010000020.1:1287-2201 GCA_964395255.1 uncultured Sphingobacteriales bacterium
GTAAACCAAAGCAAAAACCAACAAAAAAGGGAGCAAGTAACTAAAAAAGCCTGCTGCAGCCCAAGCATTCAAAATATCGCCAATATTTCCTCCAACATAAGGTGTTGCTTGTAAAAATATCATATTATCACTTTTGGTTGTCAAATGAATGTTTCAGATTCAGAACGGGTAGCAGGAATTTTAAACCAAGCCGGTTGGGAAAATACCTCTCAACCAACCGAGGCTGATGTTATTATTGTTAATGCCTGTTCAGTCCGTCAAAAAGCTATTGATAAAGTATATACGCGGATAGCCAGATGGAACCGCTGGAAAAACAAAAAAAACCTGATAACCTTTGTTACAGGTTGTATTCTTCCTGCCGACCGGGAAAAATTTTTAAAGCTCTTTGACCTGGTTATTCCTGTTACCGAGATTGAATCCCTTCCCACAGAACTCGAACAGTACGGCATTACCACTGCATGGTCGGCAAGGCATTTCAGCCGCCCCGATTTTCGCATGAATGAATTTGAAATAACAAATACCAAATTGGATATTCACCAATTTCCTGTAAAAATAAAAAACGGTAAAGCCATTCCATTCAAAGACAACAGAATATTTGACTTCTGGAATGTAAAACCGGAATACACTTCTGATTTTGAAGCCTATGTTCCCATTCAAAATGGTTGTGATAAGTTTTGTACATTTTGTGCGGTACCATATACCCGTGGCAGGGAAGTTTCCCGTCCTTCCTCTGAAATTCTGAATGAAGTTGAAAGTTTAATTGAACACGGATATAAATCCATTACTTTGCTTGGCCAGAATGTAAATTCTTACGGACTGGATAAAAAAGGAAAAGAAATTTCTTTCCCTGAGTTGATGGAAAAAATAGGACAAATGGGAGAGAAATCTGGCAAAGAATTCTGGGTGTATTTTAC
>CAYNBC010000020.1:2211-13593 GCA_964395255.1 uncultured Sphingobacteriales bacterium
CCCATCCGCGTGATATGACACACGAGTTAATTGATGTAATCAGCCGGTATTCCTGTCTGGCCAATCAGATTCATTTACCTCTCCAGAGCGGTGATAATGATGTTTTAATTCGTATGAACCGCAAACATACAGTAGAAAAATACCTTGAGATTGTAGAATACATTTTCAAAAAAATACCTCAGGCCACCCTGTTCACGGATATTATTACCGGGTTTAGCGGTGAAACCCATGAGCAGTTTATGAACACAGCCCGTATCATGGAAAAAATTAAATTTCATATGGCTTATATAGCCAAATATTCACCTCGCCCCGGGGCTGCCAGTTCAAGATGGCCTGATGATGTAAGTCCTGATGAAAAGAAAAAACGTTTTCATTACCTGACACAAATATTGCAGAAATACGCACGGGAAAGAAACAGCCAGCTCATTGGAAAAACTGTAAGGGTACTGGTCAGGGAAAAAGACAGAAAAGATGGTTATCTGTCGGGTCATACCGAAGGTAAAATTATTGTACGCTTTCCTTCAGACGATGTTTCTCTAATCGGAAAATTTATCGATATAAAAATCACCTCGGCCGAAGCCTTCTCAGCTGAAGGAAAATTTGAAAAAGTATATGCTTAAACCACCGAAAAAAGTAGCCTTTAAAACCCTGGGATGCCGGTTAAATCAATTTGAAACCGATGCCATTGCTTCACAGTTTGTTTCTGCCCAATATCAGGTGGTTGATTTTAGCGATAAAGCCGATGTCTATATTTTGAATACCTGCACCGTTACAAACCAGAGCGACTCCAAGTCGCTTCAAGCCATCAAATCTGCAAGGAAAAAAAATCAAAATGCAGTGGTTGTGGTTGCAGGTTGTATGGTGAACAACCATAAAGAAGAGCTCCAATCCAGATTAGACAGGATTGATTATTTTGTTGAAAACAAACAAAAAAGCCAGATTTTTCAGTTGATTGACTCGCATTTCAAAGGTGAATTAATAGAGCCCGAAGCATTGCCTTCTGAACTTTTTGAGTTTGAACCTGCCAGGGACACTTTTCACACCCGTTCATTTATCAAAATCCAGGATGGATGCGATAATTTTTGTACTTATTGCATAGTTCCGCATGTTAGAGGCAGGGCCATTAGCCGTCCGGTTGAAAAAATTCTGGATAATATTCATAAGGTACTGGATTTTGGATTTAAAGAAATTGTACTGACGGGTGTTAACATCAGTCGCTATAGTTATGAATCGTATGATTTCACCAGGTTGATTGAAAAGATACTTGAAATTGACCGTGATTTCCGTGTTCGAATTTCTTCCATTGAACCCGATGGATTTACTGACAGGCTTTTTGAACTTTTTCTACATCCCCGTTTAACACCTCATTTACATCTTTGTTTACAGAGCGGTTCTGATAAAATACTGACAAGGATGAGAAGGTTTTATACAATTTCATCCTTTTATGCCATCATTGAAAAAATCCGTGCCCTTGTCCCCGATTTTAATTTTACAACTGATATCATTGTTGGATTTCCCGGAGAAACGGAAGAAGATTTTCAACAAACCCTTAAAGTAATTCAGGATATAGGCTTTTCCCATATTCATACTTTTAAGTATTCACGAAGGGATGGAACCAGAGCAGCAAGAATGGAAGACCAGATTCCTGAAAAAATAAAAACCGAAAGAAGCAGGATAGTGAGAGAAATGTCGCAGCAGCTGAAAGAAAAGTATATGAAATCGTTCATTGGGAAAGAACAAATTGTACTGTCAGAAAAGGTAAAGGGGAAAGAAATCAAAGGTTATGGACAGCATTATTTTCCGGTTGAGCTTAACACCGAACAAAGCATGCGAAATCAATTTTACCGCGTAAAAGTACAGGATGTAATATCCAGAGGTAAAGATATAGTTGCCCTGGCGATTGCAAATTCATAATATTTTCCTGAAATATTTTTTATCTTCGCAACAACTAAACATTTAAAAAATATAGCAAGATGAAAAAGTTATTATTTCTGGGTTTAATTTTGCCTTTGTTGTTGCAGGCACAGGAAAAAGTAAATTATTATCAGGTTGAAAAAGCCAAAAAACCTGTACTATATTATCCTGAGATTTTATCTCAACTTAATGAAACAACACAGCCATTAACAGGTAAAACTTTGACGCCTAGAAGAACTGATGTTACATATCCCATTTCGTCCTCCGGCAATGCTTATACATTGATTATGTCACAAAGTACCTGTCTTACTGCCAATGAAAATACCAATACGATTATGTTTACACACAGGGGTAATCCCGGAACGATTGGCGACAATGTCGGAGATATTGTGATCTCATATTCCTTCAATGGAGGCACCACCTTCAGCGATATGGTAGCCGTTGAATATGCCGAATTAAAAAACAACCGTTATCCCTCCGGAGTATTATACAATCCTTCGGGAAACACCGACCCGCTTAATCAATATGCGATCTTAACAGGTCCTTCACACAACGGTGCAACCACTGCATTCTGGGATAATAATTATTTTGCTTCTATCAAACTTGATGGTTCTGACCAGAATGTAGAATATGTTGCCAATCCCATTCGTGACGGAGAGCCTTATGCCATGTTTTACAGGCTCAATCTTTCGGCTGCTGATGACGGAACTTTTCATGTATTATCACCTTATGCTTATTATGACACCAAATCCTATGCACCGGATAGTGTGCTGCGCAGGGAAGGTTGGGTTATGAACGGAACTTTCAACTCCGCTACAAAAAAAGTAGACTGGCAACTGAGCCGTGTAAGACACAACTTTTTAAAATTGAACTACTCTTCAACTCTTGATTACCAGTATGTTTCCGATTATAAACTGGCATGGTCACAGGATGGTAGCGTGGGTTATTTATACTTTTTATCCCGCGATAGCCTGAACGATACCAAAGCCATGCAGCCTATTGTTTATAAAACTACCGATAAAGGACAGACATGGACAGCCCTTCCTGTACAGAATTTTGCCGATGTACCCAATTTAGCCGATAATATCCGTCCTACCCGTCAGGGCACAAAAAGACCCTATTTCATGGATGAAAATGACGCTGTAGTAGATTTCGAAGGTAAACTGCACATTTTCTCCATGCTGCGTGCCGCCAGTACCGACCATCCTGATTCATTAGATTATATCTGGATTTTCCCTCAATATCTTTTCCATGTATACATGACTGATAATGGTTGGGATGCCGAATTGATTGACACAGTCTGGTCATCAGAAGTAACTGTGGACAATACATGGTTGGCTCAGGTACGAACGCCCTGGGATGGGACCATCGTGTGCAGGCATCTCGTACTACCAGTGGTAAGCAAATTTTCTGCATCTGGGCCGATACCGATCCTACCGTCAGCAATATCAATGAATTTCCTGATTTGAAAGGCTGGGGTAAAGACCTGGTAACCGGAAATGCTTTTCCCGTGAAAAACTTTACCGAAGATGGTTCTGTTGCCGGTGAGGCTTATTTTCATTATGTATCCGATATTTCTTTTGATGTGAATGGTGAAACCTTCGTTGTACCTGTATCCATACAAGAACTGGGTATCACTCCGCTTGACCCTGTCATTCATCATTACCTTTATGGAGTAACATTTGGAAAAGAATTATCCATTTCCAACACAACACCCATTCAGTTCATGGAAATTTACCCAAATCCTGCCTATGACCATGTTTATATCAAGTTGCCTGCAGCATTGAACGGAAACGCAAATATTGAAGTGATAGATATCACAGGCAAAACTGTTTATAGCCGAAATTTATCCCTTTCCCCATCCATAAATACGATCAACCTCAATTTATCCTCTCTCGAAGAAGGAGTTTACTTCGTACAATTGCACCATAATAAAGCTGTTTACGGAAATAAAATATTATTGAAATAAGCTCCCTCGGATTGCCCCTTGCTGACTGTTTCTGAATCTTCCCGTCTAACCCTCCTCAGACCTAATGCAAGGGGCAATCTTTTTATACTTACTTTATTATTCATTTTTCCCTCCTGAGCTTTTTTCATAGTTTATTATTGGCTTACATGAATTCTATTGTTCTCTGCGCTGGCTCCGGGTGATTTTTTATTCCGGAAATCGTTCCTAAAATCGAAACCATAATACTTGTACCAATTCTTCAGGTCTGGTCAAATAATTTATGATTGACCATATTCCCATTTTTATTGATTTTGAAAATCAGATATTTATTTTGATATTTGAACAAACCAAAAAATATGAAAATGAGATTTATATGGACAATGATTCTGATACTGGCATATGGTTATTCAGAATGCCAGATTCTTGAGAAACAACTTTCAGGAACACAATTCCCTGAAAAAAAAGAAATCAGATTTGTCACTTACGATTTCACACCCCAAAAATCTCCGGTAATGAATCCTTCCCCTCCAGACCCTTCCCGGAGTATAGAAAATATAAATTATAAATATCACTGGGAAAAAATTGGGCTAACCAATTATGGATTACAAACCAATTCTTCCATTGCAAGGCGGGTTCAGTTATATCCTGATGGCAAAATATCGGCTGTCTGGACAACCTCACCCGATGGTAATCCATGGCAAACCAGAGGTTCCGGTTATAACCATTACAATGGAACGGAATGGATGGGAGTCATAGAGTCAAGGATTGAAAAATCCAGAACAGGCTGGCCGAACATCAACTACTATAAAGATGGGAATCCTCAGATAGAATATGTAGTTTCTCATTATGCCGAAGCTTCCGGAGGGAGTGGTGGTTATGCATTAAACTACAATACAGGAATTGGCTTAACCGACTGGACAGAAATGGAAATTGACAAAGGTGCAGGCCCTATATGGCCACGCACGGCTGTTAGTGGAGATTATCTTTTTATCGTAGGCAATTATTATGACACAACCGTTGTTAAGGCAGGTGTAAAAAGACCTCTGGTATTTTCGCGATACAATATGAAAACACAATCGTTTGATATTGACAAAATTACACTTCCCGGTTATGACAACAGCCTATTTGCCTATGGCAATGGTGATAATTACAGCATAGACGCCCGGGATAGCGTGGTTGTTGTTGTCGTTGGCAGAACGGGTGGCAGAGTGGTATTGTGGAGGTCCGAAGATATGGGTAATTCTTGGGAACATATAATCATTGAAGATTTTGTCTGGCCAGAGCCAAAATTTTCCGGAGATACCATTGTCTTCTACTACAATGACGGTTCGGTAAATGTAGTTCTAGACCATAACAAAGTAGCTCATGTATTTTATGGCACTCAGCATGGCTGGGATGTAGAACCCGGTGATAATCTTTATTATCCTCTCCGTACATGGAGCAGGATTGCTTATTTTAATGACCAATTTGAATGGGACTCCACCATGGTCTACGATACCATCTGGAAAGATACAATTGTATACCGGTTGTGGGCAAATGGTAAAGTAGTACCCCAGATTATGTTCATGTTTGATACATCCTGGAATTATACCTTTAACACAGCTGATTCCACCATTAGCAAAACTCCCAAAGACCCCATTACATTAACACTTTACGATGATAAAGATCATCCATTTTCAGGAAAAACTTTGACCGTCTGGCCGGCCTACTATACCTATACTTTTGATACAGCTACAGGTAATCCTGTGGATTCTTCACTGGTACCACCCGATTCGGTAATTTTTCTGGATTCGTTTATTGTGGAAGTAGTAGATGATATTATTGGCCATTACAAGAAGTTCAAAAGTTATCCTAACAAAGGATTTATCAATACAACTATGATTGTCGATGAAGATGAAGACCAGCAAATCGTAATAAATCCCCAAACATGGGACAAAGATGAAAACAATCAGGACATTGTGGGAGGAGGAAGATATGGCAATACAGGTCTGGTAACCATGCCTATTGCCTGTGTTGACAATGATAACAATATTTTTCTGATTTATTCCGCACCTGTTGAGAATGCCATCAATCCTATAAACCTTGAAAATTTCAGAGATGTATACTGTGTGTTCTCTACCGATGGTGGTAAAACATGGTCGGAAACCCAGAACCTCACCAAGAACCCCGAAATGGAAGATGTTTTTGCTACCGTTGCAAGAGAGGTTGACGACTATGTTCATATTGTATTTCAGGAAGATGAAGAACCGGGCACCGAGGTTCAGAACAACGATTATCCTACCATTAACACAATTTATTATGTGGCTATTCCCAAATCAGACATACTTAACCAGCTCATCGGACCCAAAACAAGACCCGCTTCGATTTCGGAAAATAATTTTGATTTGAGATTTTCCATTTATCCCAATCCTGCCACCGACAAGATAAAATTAAATGTTCAGAGCCTCATTTCCGAACCTATTACTCTGTCGGTGCTGGATGTAATGGGCAGGGAATTGCTAAGAAGAACCACTCATCTCCAAACAGGATTAAATCACATGGTCCTTGATGTATCAGATTTGCATGATGGACTTTATGTGATTCAACTCAATAGTAAAAATTACCGTGCAACGCAAAAGTTCATTAAAAACTAAGCCTTGAGAGGAGCCGGGTATAATGCCCGGCTTTTTTATGCTATAAATATTACAGCTGGCAGATTGTGTTTCCCGATGCTGACTGTAATCTATCCTTCATTCTTAACAAATTTTAACTTGGATACTCAGACCCCAATAAAAGCCCTGAAATCATAAAAATAAATATCTTTGCCACCTAAAAAGAGTTCAAATGAGGAAAAAAACAATTATTCCGGGGATTTTATTTCTCTTAATAATAAATCAAAACATTTTTTCGCAGAAACCTGAATCGGTTTTATTTACAGTTGGAGACGAGGCCGTAACAGTTGATGAATTTCTTTATATCTACGAGAAAAACAATAAAAATGATGAAAATTTTTATACACCTGAAAGCATAAAGGAATATTTAAATCTGTTTATCAATTTCAAATTGAAGGTAAAAGAAGCCCGTGAGCAGGGCATTGATACTACCAGAGCATTCCGGGAAGAATTTGAATCATACCGTAAACAACTTACAAAACCCTACATGACCGACAAAAGCACTCTGGAAGCGCTAAAAAAAGAAGCGTATGATAGAATGAAATGGGAAGTACGTGCCAGTCATATTTTAATCAGGCTGGCAGAAGATGCTTCATCCGAAGAGGTTCAAGAAGCTGAAAAACGAATCAACGAAATCTATAAAAGAGCTAAAAAAGGAGAAGATTTTGCACAATTAGCCCTTGAAACCTCAGAAGACCCCTCAGTAAAATACAATAAAGGTGACCTGGGTTATTTCAGCGCCTTTCATCTTATTTATGATTTTGAAAATGTAGCTTATCAAACCCCTGTAGGTGAAATTTCCAGACCCTTTCGTTCACCTTTTGGATATCATATTCTGAAAGTAACTGACAAAAGACCTTATCAGGGCCAGATAACCGTCAAACAAATTTATGTTTCGGTTCCGCCTGAAGCTGATAGCCTTGAAAAAGCTCAGGCTAAAATAAAAATTGACTCCATTTACAGCCTTCTTAAACAAGGCGCCAATTTTAACGACCTTGTAGAAAAATTTTCCGATGACCAGAGGTCAAAAGTGCGTGGAGGCGAATTACCTCCATTCACCAATTTCTCATACAGTATTCCCGAAAACTTTAAAAAAGCAGCATTTGCCTTGAAAAAGGATGGGGATTTCTCTCCCCCTGTACAGACCTCTATAGGCTGGCATATTCTTCAGCGGGTAAAACTTACGGGCTTGCAACCCTATGAAGAATTAGAAAAACAACTGGAATCAAAAATCAAAAACGACAGCCGTTATCGCCTCACAGAAGAAAATATGCTCAATAAATTAAAAAAGGAATACCGTTTCAAAGAAAAAACCAAAAACCTTAATGCGATTTACAACTATATTGATTCCTCCCTGTTGAAGAAAAGCTGGAAAGCGCCCGAAAATATAAACCCTGACCTTAAATTGTTTCAGATTGAAAAGCAGCAATATAAACTAAGTGATTTTGCCCGCTTTATGGAAGAAAGGCATAAAAAAGAAGTTTATAAAAATTTTGATTTTGCTATTCATCAATATTATAAAGAATTTGTAAAACAGTCTCTTATCGATTATGCCGACCAGCATCTGGAAGAAAAATATCCTGACTTCCGGCATCTGGTAAATGAATACCGCGAGGGTATGATGCTTTTCGATATCACTGACCGCGAAGTCTGGAGCAAAGCCATGGAAGATACTGTAGGGCAAAAGGCCTTTTACGAAGCACACAAAGACCAGTACATGTGGAAAAACCGCGTGGATGCAGTTATATTCATCTGCCAGAACGAAGAAGTAGCAAATAAAGTAGAGGTTCTGTTGAAAGAAGGGAAAAACGAAGAAGAAATTGCTCAGGAACTCAACAAAGAAAACCCGCTTAATATCAGCTATACACTGGGAAAATTTGAAGAAGGCGAAAACAAAATTCTGGAACCCTACTTCGGCAAAACCGGCATCTTTAAAGTAAAACCTGAAAAAAATTCCACCACATGGCGGGTCCTACATCTAAAACAATATTATCCGCCTCAACCCAAGAAACTTGAAGAAATCAGAGGAATAGTCATTGCCGATTACCAGAACGAACTTGAAAAAAATTGGATTGAGAAACTTAAGAAAAAATATCCTGTTAAAATAAATGAAGAAGTTTTGAATGCACTCCTTAAAAAATAAATTACCGGCATCCCTTTTATCACTTTTCCTTGCTGTAATTTTTATTTCAGGTTGTCAATATCTTCAACCGAAATCAAAAGAAAAGGAAAAAAAAGTTGTAGCTCGGGTTAAAGACGATGTACTTTACGAAGAGGATTTAAAATCCATATATGCCGAAAACATGAGTCCAGAGGACAGTCTTCTGGCACGGAAAAATTTTATTACAAAATGGATTAAAGAAAAGCTTATTTTTTATAAAGCACTGGATAATCTGAATGATTCGGCACGGGATAAATCACGGGAGCTGAGCGAATATTATCAATCTTTGATTACATACGAATATGAAAAAGCTCTGGTTCAGCAACGGCTTGATACTTCCATCAGCAATGAAGAAATCATTGATTATTACACAAAAAACAAGGAAAATTTTTTATTGAACGAATGTATTGCCCGGCTCTGGTATCTTCACCTGCCCATCGATGCACCCGACATTGGGAAAGCACGGCAGTGGTTTGTTTCAAATAAAAATGAGGATTTTGACCTTTTAATGGAATATGCCGTATCTCAGTCAAATTTTTATTCCTTAAATGAAGAGCGCTGGGTTAAATTGAACGATATCGTTATGCAAACACCATGGGCAGACAAAGATTGCCGCAACTTTTACAAAGGTGAAATACTGGAAAGTGAAGATTCCACCGGTTTTCATCTATTAAAAATTTTTGAAATAAAATATAAAAATGAAATATCACCCCTCACTTTTGTCAGAGATGATATACGAAATATAATTTTGTATTCCAGAAGTCAGGAATTAATTAAAAAAGCCGAAGAAAAAATTTTTTCTGAAGGTATCAATCAGAGATTTGTAAAAATATATGATGAAAATTTTTAAAAGCTGGATATTGGCTTGTGGCCTGATAATCACTGTTTTCGCTTCTCAAGCCCAGAAAAAGGAAATGATTGATGGCATCATTGCTCATGTAGGAGACGAAATCGTGCTGTTGTCCGACATTGAAAAAATGATGTTGAATTACACATTCCCCGATTCTTTGTCGAATTTGGAAGCTCGATGTGAGCTGTTAAAAACTTCCATTTTTGAAAAACTCCTCTTAAACCAGGCCAGAATTGACAGTATCGAAGTCTCAGACGATGAAGTAGAATCAGAACTCAACAGAAGAATGAACTATTTCATCAATCAGCTGGGGAGTAAAGAAGCCCTTGAAAATTACTACAAAAAATCCATCTCAGAAATCAAAGATGAAATGAGGGAACCTTTGAAAGAAATGAAACTTATCGAGAAAATGAAAGCCCAGATTACCGGTGACTATGAAATTTCACCTTCAGAAGTTAAAGAATTTTTTCAGTCCCTTCCTGAGGATAGCTTACCTTATTACAATACCGAAGTTGAAGTTTCTCATATACTTATATTTCCCAAGCCCACCGAAGAAGAGGATAAAAAAGCACTTGAGAAAATTAAAGAATTGAAAAAAAGAATTGAAAAAGGTGATAAATTCGAAACTCTGGCTGTATTATATTCGGATGATGATGCAAGTGCAACCAAAGGAGGAGACCTTGGAATGCATAATAAAGCGGATTTTGTTCCTGAATTTTCTGCTGCAGCACTCAAACTTAAAAAAGATTCTATTTCACCTCCGGTTAAAACGGAATTTGGTTATCACCTTATCAAAATGGTTGAAAGAAAAGGAGAATCTTTCCATGTTAAACATATTTTGATAAAACCCCAGATTACGGCCTCTGCTATACAAAATACTATGGACAAACTTTCGGAAATTCGGAATGAAATCCTGAATGATACATTAACCTTCGAAGAAGCTGCCTATAAATATAGTGAAGACGAACTTACCCGGAACAACGGAGGAGCTATATTTGACCAGAATACGGGCTCAACCCGCATATCGGTTGATAAAATGGACCCAAGACTGTTTTTTATAATCGATACTATGGAAGTGGGAGAAATTTCCTCTCCTCTGCCCTATCGTTTTCCGGACGGCAGAACTGCTTACAGATTAATTTATTTGAAATCAAAAATCCCCCCCCACAAAGCCAATCTTGAAGACGACTATCCCAAAATCAAAACACTGGCTGAAGAAGCATATCATATGAAAGTGTTACAGGAATGGATAGACAAGGCCCTGAAGAAAACCTATATCACTGTAAAACCTCCTTATGACCAATGCCGTGTCATACAGGAAGATATTTTATCCAAGTCTAACAAAAAGAAGTAATGAATATGATTTCTTTTCAATCCGATATAGAAGCTTTTGATTATTTCAAAGAAAAAAACGATGAGCTTCTGAAAGAAATACAAAAAGTTATTGTAGGGCAAACGGAAATTGTTCATCAGGTATTGAATGCCATATATTCCAGAGGGCATGCGCTGCTTATAGGTGTTCCCGGCCTGGCCAAGACCCTGTTGATAAAAACCATTGCCGAGGCCCTGGACCTGAAATTCAGCCGGATACAATTTACTCCCGACCTGATGCCTTCTGACATTACAGGTTCGGAAATACTGGATAGCAATAAAAATTTTGTGTTTATCAAAGGGCCTGTTTTTGCCCATATCATTCTGGCGGACGAAATCAACCGGACGCCACCCAAAACACAGTCTGCCCTGCTTGAATCCATGCAGGAAAAACATGTTACGGTTTCAGGTAAAAAATATTTGCTGGAGGAACCTTTCTTTGTTCTGGCCACCCAGAATCCCATAGAACAAGAAGGAACCTATCCAT
>CAYNBC010000020.1:13603-13983 GCA_964395255.1 uncultured Sphingobacteriales bacterium
AGAAGAAATTCAGATAGTAAAACAAACTACCACAGGCAGCCATCCGGGCGTAAAAAAAGTGCTTTCTGCCGAGGAAATTCTTTTTCTGCAGAATCTGCTTGAAAAAATTCCTGTTACCGACCATCTGTATCAATATGCGGTAAAACTGGTAAAGCTTACACGGCCAGAATCCAATGATAGTCCTGATTTTATCAAAGAATACATGTCCTGGGGTGCTGGCCCGCGGGCTTCCCAGTATTTGATTATTGGAGCTAAAACACATGCTGCTCTTTCAGGAAAATATTCTCCTGATGTTGAAGATATAAAGAAAGTAGCCTTTCCAGTTTTACGCCACAGACTCGTTAAAAATTACAAGGCTGAAGCCGAAGGCATAAGCGTTG
>CAYNBC010000021.1:0-392 GCA_964395255.1 uncultured Sphingobacteriales bacterium
AATCTTACATTATGAATAGATACATATCGAAATGGAAGGCGATTTCCTTAGCCAACGAATTAATTTGTTGGCTAAGGTTTGATGAACATTGACTTCATGACATGATGAATCAAATGTTATGTGGGTTCAATGTTATCATACAATTCAAAACCACATTGTATTTTTATTTTCCTTTATAATTCCTGCAACTGATTGTGACCGGGTTTGAGCCATTGCTTTGCTTAGAATGACTGGCCTTTGTTATTTTTTCTTTGCTGCATATTGCTTTTCAAATTTTTAAGTCTGTGTATTATCCTGAATTTTATGTAAGTTTGAAATAAAAAATATGCTGCAAAAAAGAATACAATTTCTTTTGCTTTTTTTTATTTCGGTGTTAATAATTACACCTATGA
>CAYNBC010000021.1:402-5075 GCA_964395255.1 uncultured Sphingobacteriales bacterium
AGTTTAATCATAACATTTATTGGGCATGGCACACTAATGCTTGATTACAATGGTATCATCATCCATGTAGACCCGTGGAGCCGCCTTGCAGATTATACTAGTTTGCCGGTAGCTGATATTATCCTGCTTACCCATCATCATCATGATCATTTAGACCAGGAAGCTATTTTATCCATCAAAAAACAGGGTACAGTTGTCCTGGGCACTGAGGAATGCAATAAGGAAGTGGATTTTGTTCAGGTTATGCACAATGGTGACCACTTAAAAATAAATAAAATAGACATAGAAGCCGTACCGGCATACAACATCCAGCACAAAAGGGTTACGGGAGAGCCCTTCCATCCCAGAGGAGAAGGCAATGGTTATATACTCAGAATGCCTTCTTTTTCGGTATATATAGGCGGAGATACGGAGGACATACCAGAAATGGAAACTTTCGGACCTGTTGATATCGCTTTTATTCCGGTCAACCTGCCCTATACGATGGACCTGAACATGGCCGCCCATGCGGCAAAAATGCTGAAACCCAAAGTTCTATATCCTTATCATTTTGGAAATACCGAAATACAAAAGTTAAGTGAATTGCTTAGAGACGATCCTATTGAAATCCGTTACCGCAAAATGCAATAACTACATTTTTTGTTGCTGAATAAAATTATTGCTAATCACAGAAAACTTTCGTCTGAATTTAATACTGGTAGATTTGATGATTTTTACCAGCAATTGACCGGGGAATAAAGGGTCGTAATAGGAAATATTCAGTAACACAACTCCCTGGGCATTCAATTTACCGGAGTTGACAGCAGCTCTGGCAAATTCCCTGTCAAAAGTCACCAATGTTCTGTCTTCTTCAGACGCTTTCAGGATAACTTCTTCATCGGTCATATTGGTTTCGCTCCTGCCGGTATAATAAGTATTTATTCCTGCCCCTTTAAGTACTTTAACACTTGCATAAGGAACGCATTCGTCAGCAATAATTTTCATAGCTTAAATTTTTGGAGTGGAAAAGAAAAATCCATTTCTGGCACCTTCAAAAAGAAATGCAAATACAGCCTGAATATCTGTTTCCTTGAGCTTGGGATAATGCTTAACGATATCTTTTACGCTCCATCCATTGGCGAGCAGCCCCAGTACAAATTCCACCGTCAGCCGTGTATTTCGAATAACGGGCTTGCCTGCCTCTACTTCTTCATTAACTTCGATAAATTCACGCCAGTCGAGTAACATAGTTTTAATTTTTTGACCAAAATAACCAAATTTCACAGAATTCACAACATTTCTTTTAAATTGCCTTTAAAATAAATTTCCTTACCGATATGTCGTGGAAAGACAAATACATTCAATTTTTTCAAAAGTATTTTCCTTCTACCCTTACGCTTACGCTGGGTTTAAGTTTGATAACTTTCCTGCTCGCTTATGTCCTGACTTATTCACTGGACCATTCATCTTCCAGAGAATTAAATGGACTTACAAAACAAAATTTTTATTTTTTACAGTTATTGGGTTACTGGTACGCGGGTCTCTGGGACAGCAGCATGCTTGTATTTGCCCTTCAAATGATGCTCATACTGGTATTGGGATACAGTCTGGCTTCAACTCCTTTAATTCATGTAATCATTGAAAAAATGATTTCATTAACAAAAAATCCGGCTGTATCTGTGGGTATTGTCGCTTTTTTCAGCATGGTAATGAGCTGGCTAAACTGGGGGCTTGGTTTGATAACAGGTGCTATTCTGGCAAGAAAAACAGGAGAATACTTTGCCTCGAAATCCATGGGGTTTAATTATCCTATGCTGGCAGCAGCCGGCTATTCAGGCTTGATGTTATGGCATGGCGGTCTATCGGGGTCTGCCCCGTTAAAAGTTACAGAAGCGGGACATCTTCAAGCTCTCTCAGGTATGCCCATTGATGCCGTTCCCCTTGGGGAAACCATTTTTTCATCCATGAATTTACTGGCTACATTCTTATGCCTGCTGATGGTTCCTCTCTTTTTCAGACTTATTTATTCCCCTGTACCTTTTGAAAAAGCATTATTTACACCTGGTTATCAAAAATCTTTCTCTTTGCGAGAAAAAAATAGCTCATCCGATAGCATGTCCTGGTTATCCACAATGACGGGCATCATTTTGATTTTCATCGCTCTCATCCTTTTTATCACGGGGGGCAATACAAAGGTCATCAATCTGAATTATATAAATTTTGTATTGCTGGGGCTGACCATTTTATTACACAGAAACTTTGAAAGTTTTACATCATCTATCAGCGGGGCCATGCCAGCAGCAGGAGGTATATTAATCCAGTTTCCTTTATACTTTGGCATCATGGGCATTATGAAATACAGCGGCTTAACCCATGTATTGAGCCAGTGGATTATTCAGGTTTCCAGTCCTCAATCCTTTCCTTTATTGACCTTTTTAAGTGCGGCTGTAGTCAATATTTTTATACCCAGCGGAGGAGGTCAATGGGTTGTTCAGGGGCCTTTTATCATACACAGTGCCGTTCAGTTGCATGTGCCACTGTCAAAAGCTATCATGTCGCTGGCATACGGAGATGAACTGACCAATATGCTTCAGCCTTTTTGGGCCCTGCCCCTACTGGGAATTACAGGCTTAAAAGCCAGGGATATTTTACCCTATACTTTATTGCTGATGCTTTTAGGTTTTGTAATTTTTATTCTGGTTCTGGTGTTATTCTAATGTCCTGTTTCGCCAATAACTTTTAATTTATCGCCTGTGTCTTCAACGATTTTCCTGAGATACCATTCGGGATAACCTGGCTGATCGGGATGAACGGGATAACCGGTCTCCGTTCGAAGAAAAACACCATCTTTTTCCTTTTTAATATTGCCATCCATATATTTCACAAACAACCATTCACCCAGTTTTCTCCAGCGGTTAACCGTATTTTCAGCCTGATTTACCGAATAATTGGTAATAAATTCGATAGCCAGCCTGGGGTCTTTTTCGTAAAGTTCAACAGCAGCCTTATCCATAACAGAGGTCATGGCAATGTAATTATTTTCAAGTTCCTGCTGCACTTTTCTTACATCCTGAATGATATAATTATACCGTGTATATGTCCAGTTGGCGACCCAGTTAAACACCCAGAAAGCAGCATCCCATGTAAAAGTGAGCAAATCACCATTGCCCTCACGGTAGGAAGGAGGAACACGGGTTATACCACAATAAATAGGATTGTAAACAGTGGTATTGGCATCGTCCACGCCAAACCAGTGAATACCACCGATTGGGTCGGGAAGCCAGTTACGGGATTGGGAAACAAAAGAAAAACCGGTTTGCTGTGTAGCGGTAGCTCTTTCATTGCAATAGGTTACGCCATCCACTTCCCATGTAAGAGGACGCCAACGGTACGGCAATCCCCACGGACCTGCTCCCAGGTCTTTACTCATATCAAGAGGAGTACCTTCAAGATGGTCTCTCATAAAGTTCATCACCTGCTGGAGGGTAATTTTCTTGTCAGGTTTTATCCAGAGAGGCATGCGATTCGATGCAAAACCATGAGGATTGTCATGTTCGATATGCCCCGAAGCATAGTCAAAATATTTTTGCATGTCTTTATTTACACTTTTGAAAAAGCTCCAGACCCGGATTTCACAAAACCGAGCTCCACCAAAATCTACCGGGGCATAAACATCCGAAAAACTGAACTCACTGTCTTTCCCTTTATACCATCCTTTTTTACGGGCAAAAGAAATAACATCTGGGGAATGAAAAACAGTTTGTTTGGGATTGAACCAGTCGTTTTTCTTTTGAAATTCAAAAGTTGTAATACGAGCCTGGTTGGCATGGGCACATACATACCCATCGGGAATCTGAAGAGCAACCCATAGAGCCCCTTTTTCTCCTTTGCCTTTACCGATAATTTCCATTATCCATGCTTCGTTTTTATCGGTAATGGAAAATGATTCTCCCGAAGAGTAATAGCCATATTCATCCACCAATTCAGCAATTACTTTGATAGCCTCACGTGCAGAACTGGCTCTTTGAAGTGCCAGCCACATCAAACTACCGTAATCGATAATACCACTGTGTCCATTGGCCAGTTCACTTCTCCCTCCAAAAGTAGTCTCTCCTATAGATACCTGATGTTCGTTCATATTTCCCACTACCGAATAAGTATGTCTTACCTGCTTGATTTTTCCGAGAAATTTGTGTGTATCCCATTCAATAATATCCATCATGGCTCCTTCAGGATAATCCCGGGCAGGTTTAAAATATAGTTCTCCAAACAATACATGTGAATCAGCCGCATAAGTCATCATAACAGACCCATCTGCTGATGCACCTCGTGTAATGATAAAATTGGTACATGCTTTTGCTACTGGCTGAAAGAATACAACTATTGCCAGTATAATAAACCATTTTCCCTTCATAAATCTTTCTTTTGGTTAAAAAGTGACAAAGATAAAAGATTGGTTGCAGATATACTTAATCATGTTAAGCTAAACTCTTTTCACATACAACAACTCCATACAATTCGACTTCAACTATTACTGTTTTTCAGGCCTTATGTGGAGATTATTACCCGGATATGCATTGAAAGAACAAGAACCATATACAGGTAGCGTTTCTCATCAAAAAAAATTCTTTCAGAAATGATTTGTGATAAAAGTGAGGTTCGTGTGGATGCTTATTTAATACCACAATAAAAAG
>CAYNBC010000021.1:5085-13839 GCA_964395255.1 uncultured Sphingobacteriales bacterium
GATAATTAGTCATGAACTCATTAGAAGAGATGCTCGCCAGCTAAGTGATTTTAATCATCAAATAGGGAAATCTTCCTATTTTCGCCCTGATTTGCCATGAGTTTTAATTGCCCGGATAGAGATGTCAGATATCGTTAATGTTTTAACCAGAGCTTTTTTCATCAGCGGATTCATTTTTATCATGATGATTATTCTTGAGTTCATTCATGTTCAGACTCAGGGATTATGGAAAAAAGTCTTGCTTGATACTAATTTGAAAAAATATGCTTTATCAATTGCGCTTGGCCTTGTCCCGGGATGCCTGGGCAGTTACACTGCCGTGGCTATGTTTTCACACCGGATGATAAGTCTGGGTGCTGTGAGCTCAACCATGATTGCAACATCAGGTGATGAAGCCTTTTTCATGCTGGCTATGTTTCCCCGTCAGGCATTAATTCTGTTTTTTATTCTGGCGCTTGTAGCTTTTGCAACTGCTTTCCTGACCGATTTAATTCTTAAAAATTTTACCTTTCATTTTCTGGATAAAGAAATGCCTCTCCATCCCGGTTCGCGGTGCGTTATTTTTGAAAATGGCAAAATCCGCTGGTCAGCCATTCAACTGACAAAAAACCGTTTATTGTTTTTGCTTATCCCTTTGATGTTGCTTGTATTTTTGTTAGCAGGACTCACCGAAGATGAAGGAAACTGGATAAAATATACCATTGTCATTATCAGTTTGATTTCTGTGGTTATTTTAATCATTACTCCTAATCATTTCATTGATGAACATATTGGCAGGCATATTTTTAAAACACATATACCCCGGATTTTTCTCTGGACGCTGGGCGCTTTGGTTATCATTGGATTACTCGAGCAGGTCATTCATCTTGAAACCATGCTCACTAAAAATCAGTGGGTTGTTTTGCTCATAGCTGTACTGGTAGGATTAATTCCTTCATCAGGTCCCCATCTGATTTTATCGGTTTTATTTTTACAGGGTTCGATACCTTTCAGTATTTTGCTGGCCAATTCCATTGTTCAGGACGGACATGGCACTTTACCCCTGCTGGCCGAATCGCGCAAAGCATTCCTTTTTATCAAAGTTATTAACCTTCTCGCAGGGCTTATTGTGGGGGGAATTGCCCTGCTGATGAATTTTTAAAAGACAAACACCTTATAACTGTTCGCCCAGCCAGCGTTCTGCATCAATAGCAGCCATACAGCCTGAACCTGCAGCAGTGACAGCCTGCCGGTAAATTTTATCCTGTACATCACCACATGCAAATACACCGGGTATATTGGTGCGGGTGCTTCCGGGTTCGGTTATAATGTAGCCGGCTTCATCGGTTTTAATGTAATCTTTAAATACTTCGGTATTGGGTTTATGACCGATGGCAAGAAACAAACCGTCAATCTTGATCCGGCTTTCTTCATTATTTTGTGTATCTTTCAACAGCAAGCCTTCTACATTTTCTTCACCCAGGACTTCTTTGACGGTTTTATTCCACAAAATTTCAATATTGGGTGTATTGAAAACTCTTTTTTGCATGGCTTTGCTGGCTCTCAATTCATCTCTTCGATGAATCAGATATACTTTTTCACAGAGGTTAGCCAGATAAGTGGCTTCTTCGGCAGCTGTATCTCCACCTCCCACAACAGCTACAGTTTTTCCTTTGTAAAAGAAACCGTCACAGGTGGCGCAGGCCGATACGCCATGACCTCTCAGACGCTGTTCTGAAGGCAATCCCAGATATTTGGCCGTAGCTCCCGTGGCTATAATAACGGCATCGGCATGTATCTCCTGGACATCATCAGCCCAGGCTTTAAAAGGCCGTGAAGAAAAATCCACGCGGGTAATTACACCAAAATTAATTTCCGTTCCGAAGCGTTCAGCTTGCTTTCTCATGAGTTCCATCAACTGTGGGCCTTCCACTTTTTCAGGAAAACCGGGAAAATTTTCTACTTCGGTGGTCGTGGTTAATTGACCGCCCATTTCCATACCCGTGTACATGACCGGTTTTAAGTCAGCTCTTGCGGCATAAATAGCAGCTGTATAACCGGCAGGGCCGGAGCCTATAATCAAAACCTTTACTTTTTTAACTTCACTCATAACAATTCTTTTTTAAAACAGCATATACATGCCAAATTCATGCCTCCAAATTACTGACAAATAATGGAATATTTTGTCATGCTACAGAGCAAATTGACAAATGCTTAATCAGGATGTCTGATGTGTGCTCCTTAAAAGGTCATTAATGTATTTTACCGGGTTGAATGTTATCAAAGGAACTTCAACAAAAGCCGTATTCCAGTAGGCCATGGCACCATTCCAGAGGCCAGGTAGTTCAAGCGCTTTCAAGGGTTTGCCATCCTTCGACTTTTCACTGATAAAAACTGTTTCAGGGTCAATAAATTCCTCCAGATTGTAATATGCGCCATCAGCTTTTCGCGTAGATACAACCAGATCCACCGGGTTAAAATGAGTGGATTTTTTCATAATCTCCACCTGCTGACTATTTTTCATATCAATCTGTGAACTTTCGATGATTTGTAATGAAATCGAACCATCTTTAAGCCTGACACGGTAAGGGCCTCCACCCGGCTCACCTTCATTCTTCACCATCCCGCACACCCTGACAGGCCGGTACAGCTTGTTTCTGATATATTTCCTTTTTTCCTCTGAATTCCACATTTTGAAATCTTCGGGAAAGGTTTCAAATAGCGTAGTCCGGTAAAATTTTTCGATTTCATCAAGACGCTCTTCGCTACAGCTGTCAATGATTTTCTGGTAATCAAAAAGGATATCGCGTAAACGCAACAAATAACCTGCAAGGAGTTTTTTGTAAAAGATGGTCGGTTCTTTCAGGGAATCGGGAACTACATTGTCAATATTTTTTATAAAAATCAAATCGGCTTTCAAGCTGTTCAGGTTATGAATTAATGCGCCATGTCCTCCGGGACGGAAAAGTAATGTGCCATCCGGATTCCTGAAGGGGGTATTATCGGGATTAACAGCTATGGTATCTGTAGATGGGTCCTGTATTGAATATTCCCACTGATACTGTACTTGAAACTTCTTTTCGTACCGCTTTAAAACAGACTGGATTAAATCTGTCACTTTTTGAATATGTTCGGGTGAAAGTGTGAAATGAATTCTGGCAATATCCTGCTTTCCTCTGGCATAAAGAGCCCCTTCTGCCAGATGTTCTTCCAGTGAAGTACGACAATGATCAGGATATCTATGAAATAATAACAAAGCTTTGGGCAGTGTGGAATAACCCATACCCGGCTCAAATAGAAAATATTCAAGAATGGTTTGATAATCCTTCTTTTCTAAAAGCTGCTCCAGACTTAAACCATTATTTTTCAGTACACTGTCAAGATTATTGTAAAAAGCAAAATCTTTGATTCTTGAAAAAAATTGAAATGGTGAGTTAAAGCTCTGGTCTTTTTCGAAAAGTTCATCGGCAGTTTTGCCTTCTTTCAATTCATTATAAAAAGCCATCAGAGGTTTGAACATCCGGCTTGCAGCGCCTGATGCAGGAACAAACTTGAGAATTTCCAGATTCGTAGATTGCTTATCATAATATTTCACGAATTCAAGGGCTGTTTTTTCGTCAAAGCAGGTAATCCCATTACCCGGAGTGGCAGGTTCAACCAGGTTAACTGCCCTGACACCTTGTTTAAATATTTCTATTTGCTTTTCTACCTGTTCCGGGTTGATGTTTCTTTTATTCATCAGAGCCAGATCCTCTTTCGTCCACATGGTAATTTTTTTTACAAAGTAAATAAATCCGCCTTCCCATTTACAAAAATAATCGATATTTTTGGACAGCATCAGGCAAAAAGGGTGAGCAGAGCTAATGAACCAAATCTAGAATGATGGAACACAATATTTCTTTTCTTGTGGTCATGGCTGTTTATCTGGCTGTTATTATAGGCTGGGGAGTTTACCAGGGCAGCAAGGTAAAGTCAGGCAAAGATTACAGCATAGCAGGCAGAAGTTTACCGGGCTGGATAGCTGCACTTTCGGAAAGAGCAGCCGGAGAATCTTCATGGGCATTGCTGGGATTGCCCGGGGCTGCTTATGCTACCGGATTGCTGGAAATATGGACTGCCCTTGGTTGTGTGGCAGGCATTATTACTGCATGGAGCCTGCTTGCGTGGAGATTACGAAAAGAAGCTGATAACTATGATGTATCTACCTTTGTTGATTACCTTGCCAAAAAGCATCCGGATGCATCCTCTTACATCCGTGTTATTGGTAGTTTAACCATTGTATTCTTTTTCTTTTTTTATGTAGGTGCACAATTTCTGGGAGGAGGTAAAATTTTTGACACTTTGTTTGGTATCAATAAGAGCACGGGAATGTTAATTATGCTTCTTGTAGTAGTGCCATATACCATGTATGGAGGTTTTCGGAGCGTTGCTTATACCGATGTTATTCAGGCTTTAATTATGATTGTCACCCTTGTGATAGGACCTATTTTTGGTTTGATTTATTTAAGTAACCATCAGGCTCATTTATTTGCCGGCACCATTTCGCTGGCACTGAATCGTGCAGGTGAATCCTATCATTCACTAATAGGTAGCATGGATGGCTTTGCTGCAGGCCTGGCTATTGCCAGCAGTTTTAGCTGGTTTTTCGGGTATCTGGGAGGCCAACCCCAACTGAGCATGCGTTTTATGGCTATAAAAAATTTCAGCCAGGCTAAAAAAGCAAGGAATGTAGGCATTGCATGGACGCTGCTTGCCTACCTGGGCGCACTAACATTGGGCTGGATAGGTATTGCCATGTTCGGACCTGATGGACTTAAAGACCAGGAAACAGTTATGCCCATGGTCATTAAAACCATTTTTCCCCCTGTCATAGCAGCCATTTTGATAACAGGAGCTCTTGCAGCCATAGTTTCTACGGCCAATTCTCTTTTGATTGTTTCTTCTACCGAATTGAACGAGAATCTTTTGAAATCAAAGCACACAGATTCATTCTGGAATAGCCTCAACGGCTCCCGTTTAATTACCGCACTTCTGGCCATACTTGCCCTTGTTCTTACATTTATTTTACCCTCCGATCTGGTTTTTACCATTGTAGGTTATGTCTGGGCAGGCGTAGGTTGTACTTTTTCCGTGGTTATCTTATTTTCTCTGTTCTGGAAAAAATTTAACGGAAAAGCCGCAGTTGTGAGCATTGTCTCAGGCTTGCTTTTTACAATTTTCTGGATTAGCAGCGGTCTGGACGAAAAAATATTAACTGCACGCATAATGACTTTTGCTGTAGTCCTTGTGATAGCTACCATAAGCACTTATATCTTCCAGCCAGGGAAAAGCAGGTAAAATTTCCCCATTATTCCAATAGCGCTGTGTTCTTAAGATCTGGAATACTCAATGGCTGCGCGGATAAAATCAACAAATAAAGGATGTGGGTTGGCTACTGTGCTTTGCAATTCCGGATGAAATTGAACGCCTATAAACCAGGGGTGGTCTTGAAGCTCAATAATTTCAACCAGATCACTTTCCCTGTTTAGTCCCACCGGAATGTAACCATGCTCCATGAATGCCTGACGGTATTTGTTATTAAATTCATACCGGTGACGATGACGCTCTGAGATTTTTGTTTTGCCATAAATACCATGCACTTTACTTCCTTTCATTATCTCACAAGCGTATGCACCTAACCGCATGGTACCCCCTTTTTGTATAATATGTTTTTGTTCTTCCATCAGGTCAATGACCGGATGGGGCGTATCCGGGTCAAATTCAGTACTGTTGGCATCTTTTAAATTCAATACATTTCTGGCAAACTCTATGGTAGAACATTGCATGCCCAGGCAAATGCCAAAAAAGGGCAACTTGTTTTTGCGCGCAAATTCAATGGAAATGATTTTTCCTTCAATACCTCTATCGCCAAAACCTGGAGCAACGAGTATTCCATGCAGGTCTTTCAAATGTTCCGCCACATTTTTAGCAGTGATATATTCGGAAGAAATATATTTTACATTTACCTTGCATTCGTTTACGGCACCTGCATGTACAAAAGATTCCATAATAGATTTGTAAGCATCGGGCAATTCGGTATATTTCCCGATAAGGCCAATTTTAACTTCTTCTATGGGATTTTTCAAGCGTGAAAGAAATTCTTTCCATTCTGTCAGTTCCGGGTCTTTTTTAGCCATCAACCCCAGTTTGAAAAGCACCACTTTGTCAAGGTTTTCCCTTTTCATCTTCAAGGGTACTTCATAAATGGTATCCACATTGATAGCTTCAATGACGGAATCCAGGGACACATTACAAAAGCGCGCTATTTTTTCACGAATGTCACGGGAGAGAGGTTTTTCCGTGCGGCAAACAAGGATATCAGGCATAATTCCTTGTTCCTGCAAAGCTTTAACAGAGTGTTGTGTCGGTTTGGTTTTGAGTTCTCCAGCCGATTTGAGATAGGGAATAAAGGTAAGGTGAACATTCAATGTTCTCTGGGGGCCCAGTTCCCATTTCATCTGTCTTACAGCTTCAATATAGGGAAGCGATTCGATGTCGCCCACTGTACCACCAATCTCTGTAATAACAATATCAACATCTTCCTTTTCTGCAATGAGCCTGAATCTTCGTTTGATTTCATCCGTGATATGCGGTATAACCTGAACGGTTTTCCCCAGAAAGTCCCCCCTTCTTTCCCGATTGATAACTTCCAGGTACACCGCACCTGTGGTAACATTGTTCAATTGGGAGGTTGGGATATTTAAAAAGCGTTCATAATGGCCCAGGTCGAGGTCTGTTTCGGCACCGTCATTGGTTACATAGCATTCACCATGTTCATAGGGATTCAATGTGCCCGGGTCGACATTGATATAGGGGTCAAATTTTTGTATCACTACTTTAAAGCCGCTTTCCTGTAATAATTTTGCCAGGGACGAAGCCAGTATTCCTTTTCCCAATGAAGATGTAACTCCACCCGTTACGAAAATAAATCTTGTATCTTTCATTTTTTACTTTTATTCATACAAAGTGTTCAGTAATTCATTGGCTTTTTTCAGGTCTTCAGGAGTGTCGATGGAAATACCCTGATAGCGTGTTCTGATAACCTTAATAGAATAGCCGTGATAAAGCCATCTTAATTGCTCCAGTGATTCTGCTCTTTCGATAGATGCCTCAGGAAGATGAACTACCTCTTCAAAAACCTTTTTTCTGAAAGCATAAATCCCTATATGCTTCAAATAATCGAAATGATTTAGCCATTCATTTCTTTCAATATCCCGGCAAAAGGGAATGACGGAACGGCTGAAATAAAGGGCAAATCCCCTGGCATCGGTGACGATTTTCATATGGGACTCAGACTCAAGGTCTTCCCGACTGATAAAATAATCTGCCAGTGTAGCAATCTGAACATCTTTATCTTCAAAAGCATCGAGAAGAGCATTTATCTGAGCTGGATCGATAAAAGGTTCATCTCCCTGAACATTAACAACTACATCGGTCTCAAGATTCAACATCTTCAAAGCATTGTAACATCTTATGGTTCCGTTGGGGATATCAGGAGATGTCATAACCACCTGTGCCCCAAATTCCATGGCATGTTCTTTAATCCTTTCATCATCGGTGGCTATTACCACTTCATCAAGCCGGGAAAAACGGGCTTTTTCGTATACTCTGCGAATCATACTTTTATGACCGATTAGAGCAAGCGGTTTTCCGGGAAATCTTGTTGAATGATATCGTGCCGGAATGATGCCAATGGATTTCATCAAATGAGTGGTTTGGCAAAGTTAATAAATTTGAAAAGCCCTTAAAACTAACTTTCAATTTTTTGACAAGGAAACGGAATGATAAAATAACTATAAATACATTTTGCTTTTTCTGGAGAAGGTCAGATACCGGAAAAGCATATATATGTGATTGAACAAATTTCTGAACCAGCCAAAATGCTTCTTCAATATGAAGTAGCGTTCAACCATGGCTTTTTTTAGATATTGCCGGGATAAGCCACCCTTTAAAAATTTGGACAGGGGTTTGTTTATTTTTACGATATGGTCTTCTCTGGCATTTTTCAGGCATTTTATTACCCAGTCAATATCAGAACTGAATTTATAACTAAGGTCAAAGGGAGGTGCAATGCTTTTTTTAACGATGAATGATTGATGGGATACAACCATTCCTCTGTTCATCTTTTTCCAGGTTAGATTTGTGGGAGCATTATTATGGCTCAATTGACTTAACATACCCAGCTCTATACCTTCTTTGTCTATAACAATAGTGTCCGAATAAATAATATCAGGGTCCGGGTGATGTTTAAATACTTCTTTAAGGTCGGTGGAAGCCACGGCCTCGTCTCCGGCATTTAAAAACCAGACATACTCACCTTTTGCCATCTGAAGCGCTTTATTCATGGCATCGTAAAGTCCGCGGTCTTTTTCGCTTATCCACCGGCTTATCTGCGAATGGTAATCATGAATAATATCCAGAGTACCATCGTCAGAACCTCCATCGACAATGATATATTCCTTATTGGGATAAGGAAAATTAACCACACTGTTAATGGTTTTTTCCAGCACATCAGCTGAATTGTAAACAACAGTAATTATGCTGATTAACGGTAAGGGAACATCCGATTCCTGAGATTGTATATCTTCCATGGCTTATTCTAAAAAATCGCGCAAAGATAATAAATCCAGAAAATTGTATATATCCCGTGCTGAAGAAACACGTATTTATTTTGACCACATATCATATAATAAATTTAATGAAAAATTGATTTTCATTTGAAATGTATTTCGAATT
>CAYNBC010000022.1:0-3464 GCA_964395255.1 uncultured Sphingobacteriales bacterium
GATAAGTAAGAGCATGATAATGCTAAAAATCTGGGTAGGATAAAGAGGCGTATTTAACGGGCGTGCAGCACATTGTGGGTCGGTAAAAACAATACCTATCCAGCTGTTAGTAGGAAGGCCATGACAACAACCTGCGTTCAGACATCCCAATCGACCAAAGGCATGTACCAGCGGGGCAGTAATGGCAAAAATGTCCAGCATGGGCAAAATGGGTAGCTTTTTCTTTTTAAAGAAAATCAACATAGCAGGAATGGCAAATAGAAGAGAACCATAAAAAACAAATCCTCCGGAAAAATGGCGAATCATTCTTATGGGTTTACTGAAATAATAAGCAGGGTCTTCCAGATAAAAGAAAAACTTTCCACCTACTATGGCCGAAATGACCAATATCAATAGCAGCGAGGTCATAGTATCCTGATCCACCCCGAACTGCTTTTTAGCCTGCCTGTAAGTATATAAATATCCTGCAATGATACCGAGAGCAATACAAAATCCATAAGTATGAACTGTAAGATGGTCTGTGTTAAACCAATGTTCCAGAAAACCAGGTAAAGGGATTTTAAAAAGTTCGGGGTGCATTTTTATGATTTGTTGAAAAGTAAAAACAAATATTTTAATTTTGAGTAAAAACACAATGAATATGAGAATAAAAATTTTCTGGTTGGTATTTTTATTTCCTCTGGCCGTTTTTTCACAAACTTTATTAGATGATTATGACGCGACCGATTCACTGACATACAGTGTTAACGGTGCCTGGACCAAAAATACTGTTTCAGGAGTTTATGAAGCACATACAGGAGGGAAACGCACTCCTGAACACAGCTATGCTTCATACGATTTAAACCAGAAAATTTCAGGTTGGACATTAAATAAAGATTACATCAATGTATGGTTTGGCTGGATGGATTTAAACCGGTCAAGTGTTTCCGGTTGGGGAGCAAATTCATACTCCTGTGCGATGATTCTGGCTGCTAACAGTTCTGATTTCAACAATTCTACAACTAAAGGTTATGCCATAGGATTTAAAAATACAGGAGACTACCTTGTGGTTTTCAGGTTCGATGCAGGTATTGTAGATGGCACTGCTGAACTTCCTGGAACTTCCACAGAAATCGTAAATAGCGGGTATGCTTACAATGATCTTGATAATGGTGTGAATTTTTATGTCGAACTCTTACCCAATGGTTACTGGAAAGTTTATTACAAAGCGGGTTCACAGCTATCGGCTTCAGCGGCTGTAAACAAAGCCAATTATTCCGATGGAAGTGCTATTTCTTCATCAGCTGAAACAACATATTCAGGAAGTACATATAAATATGCAGGTTGGGCTTATGCGCATAGTTCTGCTTCTTCAAATGTTGCCTATTTTGATAATTTTGGGGCAGGCATGGCCAACCAATGGACAGGTGCTGTTTCTACCAGCTGGAATACAGCCGGAAACTGGACTGCCGGGTCAGTACCAGGTTCTTCCAGCTATGTGGCTATTCCTGATGTATCCGGTGGTAGTGGTAATTTTCCTGTGATTTCAACACATGCCACTTGCGAACATTTATCTATCCACAGCGGTAGTCATATCACTGTATCTGCAGGATATTCTCTTACGGTAAATGGTGTATTGGCCAACAACAATGGAAATTCAGGTATTGTTTTAAAATCTTCTTCATCAGGAACAGGTGCTTTGATTACAACCACATCGGGAATTTCAGGTACCATTGAACGATATTTAACTACAGGAGGTTATCATTATTTTTCCAGCCCCATTTCCAGTCTTTCTGCTACTGAATTCCCCATCTCATCTTATATGAAAGTTTTTACATATACAGAATCCTCCAATAGCTGGTCTGTGGTAAGCAGTGGAAATTTGAATGTTGGGCAGGGTTATTTGATTTATCCCAAATCAACATTAACTAAATCAATAACCGGAACATTTAATACAGGTACCATTAATGTTACCGTATCAGCGACTGATATTTCAGGAGGCACACCAGGAACTGTGGATGCCAATGAGGGCTGGAATTTAATCGGGAATCCCTATCCTTCACCTATTACAATTAAAACTTCTGCTGCCAATGATTTTATTGATGCCAACAGCAGTGTGATATATGGAAATATTTATTTCTGGGATGATGATGGTACGAATGGTTCAGGATATGGTACTTCTGATTATGCCGTGTGGAATGGTACGGGCTATGCCTCAGGTGGCAATGGTACTCAACCCGATGGCATTGTAGAACCCGGACAGGCATTTTTTGTTCAATTGAAAAATATTGGCTCAGGACAAACAGTGACTTTTACCGATAACATGCGAACCCAGCCTGATGCCTCACCGGTATATTTTTCTTATCTCAACGAGGTAACTTTTCCCCGTTTCTGGTTAAACATGGTTTCTGAAAATAAAAGATTTTTCAACCAGATTTTAATAGGATTTCCTCCTGAAGCTACTTCCGGCAGGGATGATAATTATGATGCTCCCAAGCTCAGGGGGAACGATAGTTTCGCCTTTTATAGTCTCCTCGACCATCATGAAATGATGATTCAGGGACTGGCACCTGCCGATGAGGCCGATATTCATCTGGGCTATGAGTGTCTGCAGGAAGGCAATTATACTATTGCACTCGACAATTATGAGAACCTTTCAGGTGAATCTCTCATTCTTGAAGATTGTACTGAAAACAGAAAAATAAATTTACTGACAGAAAAGCAATACACATTCCGGACACCGGCAGGCAGGTTCGATGACAGGTTTATTGTGCATTTTACAAACAAATCAAACAATGTTGAAGATTTGCAGCGTCCAGGCACGGTCAAAATTCCTGTTTATTCGGCTAATCATAAAATTACGGTTGATTTAACTCAATTTGATGGAGATTTTAGCATAAGCATTTATGATGTTGCTGGCAGAAAGCTTTTTGAACATAATCTCAGAGGAAATAGTATCTTCGAACAAGAAGTGAGCAAGAGAGGCCTCTTTTTTGTTGTTATCAGTGGTGAAGATTTCGTTCAATACAGGCGGGTAATTATCTTTTAGAAAATGGATGAAGGTGGCACTAAAAAATTAACGAAAAAGAATTTTCTTTTTGGCATTTTCCTTTTTGTGTCTTTTTCATCTTTTTCGCAGGAAAACTTGCTTTATGTAAAACTCATTCCTGATTCTGTTGATCATGAAGTGCATTATCAAATTAATCTTGGGAAAGAGGTGCCACCTCAAAAAGCCAAAAGCCTGGTGAAAAGGTATTTCGGTTATAATGTGGTCCATACAAAGCAAATGGATCAAAAGGTAGAGATGGAAATGGAGGATACACTATTGATAACACGAAATCTGATTCCAGTAAAAGTACATTTCCGTTTGAGTATTTACAACCGTTCCAATACTATTTTTGATTTTCATGAAATATATTTTCAGGGATATAAAAACGATGGCACACCGTGGATAGCAACTGCTGGCGAAGCTATTGCTGATGATG
>CAYNBC010000022.1:3474-13769 GCA_964395255.1 uncultured Sphingobacteriales bacterium
AAATGGTAAACCCCACAAATTAAAAGCTGAATACAAAGTGAAAACCCTGGGTTTGTTTCATGTCATTGTTGATGAAATTATAAGTTCAACACCCTGAAAAGTTGTCTTTGATTGCACATTCAATTACATTTCATCCCAAAAAATGAGTGTATCTTTGTTTTTTCAATGGCTTTTAAAAAGCATACATGATATTATTTTTCAGCAGTAATCATAAAAATTATTATGTAGTTGAGATTCCACACATGCTCGGGGAATCGGAAATGCAGCGATTAATCTGGCTGTTCAATGGAGCCGGCCCTGTAAAAACCGACCGCCTTGAGGGAATTTTTATAGGCCCGCGAAAGGAAATGATTACACCCTGGAGCACAAATGCTGTGGAAATCACACGAAACATGGGGATTGAAGGAATTACAAGAATGGAGTGCTTCAGAAAAATAGGAAAAGAAGAAGAGAGCTCATTTGACCCCATGCTTGAAGCCTTATATGAAAACCCCGGCCAGGATGTATTTGTTCTGACCAGAAAGCCCGAACCCGTAACTTTTATTTTTGACCTGCGCGCTTATAATGAAGAAGAAGGATTGGCTTTGTCGGAGGATGAAATCAAATATCTTGAAAAAGTAAGCCTGGAAATCGGTCGAAAACTTACTGACACTGAAGTCTATGGATTTGCACAAATAAATTCTGAACATTGCCGCCATAAAATCTTCAATGGTACTTTTATTATTGACGGGAATAAAATGCCTGAATCACTTTTTTCTCTGATAAAGAAGACTACATTAACAAATCCGAATTTTGTTGTTTCGGCCTATAAAGACAATGTGGCTTTCATAGAAGGAGGAAAAGCCTTATTATTTTATCCCGCACGGCAGGATGTAGCAGATTTTTTCCTGGAGAAAGAAGCAGAAACACTTATTTCACTAAAAGCTGAAACCCACAATTTTCCTACTACTGTGGAGCCTTTTAATGGTGCTGCTACAGGCTCAGGCGGGGAAATTCGTGACCGTATGGCAGGGGGGAAAGGCAGTGTACCTGTGGCCGGTACAGCGATTTATTTTACATCTTATCCCCGTCTTTCTGCTGAGCATGTCTGGGGTAAGCATTTTCCTGAAAGGCCCTGGTTGTACCATCCACCGGCCGATATTTTAATTAAAGCTTCCAATGGAGCCTCTGATTTCGGGAACAAATTCGGTCAACCATTAATTTGTGGAAGTTTACTCACTTTTGAGCATCAGGAAAAAGAAAAGTTTTTCGGCTATGACAAAGTAGTTATGCTGGCAGGGGGTATAGGTTATGCCCGGAAACAGGATGCCATGAAAGAAAAACCTGAAAAAGGCGACTATGTTATCGTCCTGGGAGGAGATAATTACCGCATAGGTATGGGTGGTGGCGCTGTTTCTTCAGTGGCTACAGGCGAATTTGAAAATACCATTGAGCTCAATGCTGTTCAAAGGTCCAATCCCGAAATGCAGAAAAGGGTGGCCAATGCTTTGAGGGCTATGACTGAAATGGAAAATAATCCTCTTGTTTCGGTACATGACCATGGAGCAGGTGGCCATTTAAACTGCTTTACCGAACTGGTAGAAGAAACCGGGGCTGAAATTGATATTTCCAAATTACCGGTAGGTGACCCTACTTTATCAGCCAGAGAAATTCTGGGGAATGAAAGCCAGGAAAGAATGGGAGTTATCATTAAGCCCGAAAGCCTGTCATTGCTCGAAAAAATTTCGGGCAGGGAAAGAGCCCCGATGTATGTGGTCGGTCATTGCACCGGTGACAGACGATTAAAATGTCTGGCACCATCCGGAAAAAATCCTGTTGATATTCAGCTGGAATATTTACTGGGTCACCCACCTGCAAGAATTATTCAAGATCAAACGGTATCTGTTTCGTTTGAAGAGTTGGAATGGGAACCTGAGTTAATAGTTGAATATGTTCGCCAGCTGGTGCAGATGGAAGCTGTAGCATGCAAAGACTGGTTAACCAATAAAGTGGACAGGTCTGTAACCGGTAAAGTAGCCATGCAACAGTGCTGTGGACCTGTCCAACTTCCTTTAAACAATTGTGGTGTAGCCAGCATTGATCACCAGGGTACAATGGGTATGGCTACGGCTATAGGTCATGCTCCTGTTTCGGCCTTGATTGACCCTTCATGTGCCTCACGACTGGCCGTAACAGAAGCTTTAACCAACATCGTATGGGCATCTCTCAAACATGGATTAACAGGCATATCTTTAAGTGCCAATTGGATGTGGCCCTCAGGGAAACAGGGTGAAGATACACGGCTTTATCAGGCAGTAAAAGCCATTTCGGAATTCTGCATCGAATTGGGTATCAATATCCCGACAGGCAAAGATTCCCTTTCCATGGTTCAGAAATACCCGGATGGCCTTGAAGTTGTAGCTCCGGGAACTGTCATTGTTTCAGCCGTTGCCGCTGTGGACAACATCCGTAATTCCATTTCTCCTTTTCTGAAAAATGTTGATAACAGTCGTATTTATTATTTGGGCTTTTCTGATATGAGTTTTGAGCTGGGAGGTAGTTCTTTTGCCCAACTTCTGGGTAAAGTTGGTAATAAAGCTCCGGATGCTGCTCCACCCAAACAAATAGCAACTACCTTTGAATTCCTTCAGCAAGCCTTAAAAAATGGGAGGATATTAGCAGGTCATGATGTAGGTTCAGGTGGTTTGATTACAACCCTGCTTGAAATGTGTTTTCCTCAGCCGAAAATGGGAATGGTTGTGGATACCGGAAATATGACTCAGGATGAACTGGTTAAATTCCTTTTTTCTGAAGCTCCGGGTGTGGTTATTCAAACCACGGAAGGTGATAGCCTTGAACAGGAAGCAAGCCGGCTGGGTATTAACTGGAAATATCTTGGCAAGCCTCAGGAAACTTCTGAATTACTCATACAAAACGGAGGACAACAATATGTCTTTCCGGTCGAAGAAATGCGGGATTTATGGTATCATACATCCTATCTTTTTGAAAAACGGCAAACCCGTGCCGACCTGGCAGAATACCGGAGAAAAAACATATTCCGTCAAGCTTTAAATTTTCGTTTTCCATCTCATTTTGATGGTAGAATTTCGAGCTATAATGCAGGAAATTATAAGACAAAAACCATTAATGCAGCTGTCATCCGTGAGAAAGGTGTGAATGGAGACAGGGAAATGGCTCATGTCATTCACAAAGCCGGCTTCCGGGTAAAAGATATTCATATGACTGACCTGATAAGTGGGCGTGAAGACCTTTCTGATGTACAATTTATAGTTTTTGTAGGAGGATTTTCCAACTCCGATGTTCTGGGTTCTGCCAGAGGCTGGGCTGGTGCCTTTCTCTACAATGAAAAAGCCAGGCAATCGCTCATGGCATTTTATTCTAGACCTGATACTCTCAGTCTGGGAGTATGTAATGGTTGTCAACTGATGGTTGAGCTGGACCTTTTGTATCCTTCCCATAAGGAAAAGGTCAAAATGCAACATAATGACTCGGGAAAATTTGAATCTGCCTTTTTAAATGTGGAAATTCAGGAAAACCAGTCAGTTATGTTAAAATCCCTGGCAGGTAACCGGCTGGGCGTTTGGGTTGCACATGGAGAAGGAAAGTTTGTTTTTCCTTATGGAGAGGAAAATTATCATATTCCGATGAAATATGCTTATTCAGAATATCCAGGTAATCCGAACGGTTCGATGTTCAATGCCGCTGCATTGTGTTCGGAAGATGGCAGGCATCTTGCCATGATGCCTCATCTGGAAAGAGCGTATTTCCCCTGGCAGTGGGCTTATTATCCGCCTGAAAGATGTCAGGATGAAATAACGCCCTGGTTTGAAGCTTTTATTAATGCCAGAAACTGGCTTTTAAAATGTTGAGTTATGTCGTATACTGAGCATCTGTCAAAATTTCATATTATTGGTGATAAAGTGCTTATTATTCCTCAAAAACATAAAAATTTAACCAGGGGAGGTCTGTATCTTCCTCCGGGTGTTAAAGAAAAGGAAGCTATTCAAACGGGTTATATTGTAAAAGTGGGACCTGGTTATCCCATTCCCTTTCCGCGTGATGTGGATGAACCCTGGAAACCCACAAACCGCGAACCAGAATACATCCCTCTTCAAACGCGTGAGGGTGACCTGGCCATTTATCTCCAGAACAGTGCTTATGAATTTGAATATGAAGGGGAAAAGTATGTGATAGTTCCTCATCATGCCATCCTCATGGTAATACGCGAGGAGGATGAGTTTTAATTCCGGCAAGCATTAAAATGGCTTTTCCATGAAATAAAAAAAGCAGGAAATTTTCCTGCTTTTTCTGTTAAGATGATTACCGGATATTAACCGCCAAAATCATCGTAAGCGATATTTTCAGGAGGTACACCAAAATCATCGAGCATTTTCAAAACAGCTTTGTTCATCATGGGTGGTCCGCAGAAATAGTATTCAATTTCTTCGGGTTCGGGATGGTTTTTCAGATAATTGTCAATAATCACCTGATGAATAAAGCCTGTATATCCTGTCCAGTTGTCTTCAGGCAAGGGTTCTGAAAGGGCAATGTGGAATGAAAAATTGGGAAATTCTTTTTCCAGCTCACGGAATTCTTCTACATAGAAGAGTTCCCGTTTAGACCTTCCGCCATACCAGTAGGTAATTTTGCGGTCTCTTACTTTGAGCGTTTTTAAGAGGTGGAAAATATGGGAACGAAGGGGAGCCATACCAGCACCACCACCAATATACATCATTTCTCTGTCGGTGTATTTGATATGGAATTCACCGTATGGACCAGAAATGGTAACCTTATCACCGGGTTTTCTAGAAAAAATATAGGAAGAACAAATGCCCGGATTAACATTCATAAAAGCGTTCTTTTTAGGGTCCCAGGGAGGTGTAGCGATTCGAACATTTAATTTGATAATATTGCCTTCGGCAGGATGATTGGCCATAGAATAAGCCCGGAATATAGGCTCGGTATTTTTCATTTTCAAATCCCACATTTTGTATTTATCCCAATCGGCACGGTATTCTTCATCTACTTCAATATCTTTAAAATCTACTTCGCAGGGTGGTACATCAATTTGAATATATCCACCGGGTTGAAAGTCAAGCTTTTCTCCTTCAGGAAGCTTTACTACAAACTCTTTGATAAAAGTAGCCACATTTTTATTGGAAATAACTTCGCATTCCCATTTTTTAATACCAAAAATTTCGGGAGGGATTTTAATTTTAAGGTCTTGCTTAACTTTAACCTGGCAGCCCAGTCTCCAGTTTTGTTTTTGTTCCTTGCGGGTAAAAAATCCTGTTTCGGTAGGAAGGATTGTTCCTCCACCTTCAAGAACCTGAACACGGCACATGCCACAGGTACCGCCACCGCCACATGCTGAAGGAAGGAAAATCTGTTGATTGGATAGAGTGGTCAATAGCGTGGAGCCTGCTGAAGCTTTAACTTCTTTTTCGTCATTGATGATAATTTTTACATCTCCGGAAGGAACCAGCTTTTGACGGGCATACAGAAGAATGATAATCAGGAGCATAATGACTACCAGAAAGGTAACCGCACTAACAATAATTAATTTTGTAAGGCTGATTTCAAGTAATAACATACTTAACAATTTTGGATTTTTATAATTTAATTCCCATAAAACTCATAAATGCAAGACCCATCAATCCTGTCAGGATAAAGGAAATACCGAGGCCTCTGAGTGGAGCAGGAACATTGGAATAACGTATTTTTTCACGAATAGCAGCAATGGCTACAATAGCCAGGAACCATCCGACACCGCTTCCCAATCCAAAAGCTACAGCTTCGGCTAGATTGCTATATTCTCTTTCCTGCATAAAAAGAGAACCTCCGAGAATAGCACAGTTAACAGCAATAAGTGGAAGAAAAATCCCTAAATTGGCATATAGTGTAGGACTGAATTTTTCTACAAACATTTCGACCAGCTGAACCATGGAAGCAATAACAGCGATAAATACTATAAAACTTAAGAAGCTTAAATCAATTTCAGCAAAACCAGGCCCAAGCCATTTCAATGCACCTTCCGACAAGAGGTATTTGTTAATAAGATAATTAATAGGCACGGTAATACCCAGTACAAATATCACAGCCAGACCCAAACCCGTTGAAGTTTTAACGGTTTTGGAAACGGCCAGATACGAACACATGCCCAGAAAATAGGCAAATACCATATTGTCGATAAATATCGACTTGACAAATATGTTGAACAGTTCCTGCATGGTTAGTTTTTTTAATTAACTTTTATCAATTAATTCTCTCATTCTCGAACGCTGTATCCAGATGATAATTCCCACGGTAATCAGAGCCATGGGCGGTAAAATCATAAGACCGTTGTTGGCATATCCATGGTCATAAAAATACTGGGGAATCACTTTTATTTCTCCTAAACCTGGCAGTGTAAGGGTTCCTGAGCCCAGCAATTCACGGAAAAACCCAACTGTAATTAAAATCCAGGAATAACCAAGTCCGTTTCCCAATCCATCCCAGAACGAGGCACTTACATTGTTTCCCATGGCAAAGGCTTCAAGACGCCCCATAACGATACAGTTGGTAATGATTAAACCTACAAAGACTGATAATTGCTTGCTTACATCATACGCAAAAGCTTTTAAAAACTGGTCGACCAGAATTACCATCATGGCAATAACTGTCAGTTGAACAATAATTCTGATTCTGGGTGCAATGGTTTTGCGTAAAGCCGAAATAATAATATTGGAAAATACCACAACTACAATTACCGATAACGACATAACGATAGCAGGTTCCAGCTTAACTGTAACAGCAAGTGCCGAACAGATACCTAAAACCTGGACGGTAATGGGATTGTCTTTTCCTAGAGGGTTTTTAACCAGCTTTAAATGCTGCGCGGAAAAGAACGGGTCTTTTGCTTTCATTGCTTCTCCACTCATGGCTTAATTTTTTATTAGGGTTTTGAAATAATTATCATACAATTTCAAGTTATCATAAAGCATTTTGGAAACACCGCGGCTTGTAATGGTTCCTCCGGAGATAGCATCTACACCGTGAATATCATCAGGTTTAGCTCCTCCTTTTACCACTTTTATGGATACAAACTGGCCGTTTTCATCATAAATCTTTTCTCCGACAAACTGCTGTCTGAATTTAGGTGTAACAATTTCGGCACCCAGACCGGGTGTTTCGCCTTTATGGTCAAAAACAGCACCTATAACGGTGTTAAGGTCATCTTTAAGAGCGATATAACCCCAGATTGGTCCCCATAAACCTTTGCCTCTAAGAGGAACAATATAACAGGTTTCACCATTGTCCAGAGTGGCAATAAATACGGGTAGCAAACGGTCTTCAGGGTTGGGCTTTTTGTATTCTGCAGCTACATCAATATCGAAGGCTTTATATCCTTCCAGTACTTCCCCTTTTGCATTGACAACCACCTGCCTTGTAATAATCTTGTTAAACCTGTCATAAAGTTCATCCGAAGAATATTTTTGTGTTTCATCAATAGCACCGGCTGTGATGAGTATGTTTTTGATTTTTTCCAGCTCAATATTTTTTTGCTGGTATGGTTTCAGCAGGCTGGAAGCTGTGGCCAGAATGGTAGCCACAATAATAATCATCACTGTTGCATACGTGAAAATATATCTATTTGAAAACATCCTGTTAAGTTTTTCGGTTTTTACTAAATTAAGAAACGGCCTGATATCTTTTTAATCTTCTTTTGATATTGGCTTCGACAACATAATGGTCTATCAGCGGAGCAAAGACATTCATCAGAAGGATAGCCAGCATCACTCCTTCCGGATAAGCAGGGTTAACAACACGAATCAGGATGGAAAGAAAACCGGCCAGAAATCCGAAAATAAATTTACCTTTCTCAGTTTGAGAAGCAGTAACCGGGTCTGTGGCCATAAACACTCCGCCAAAGGCAAATCCGCCAAGGCAAATTTGTTCCCAGGGTGTCAGCCGCATGAATTCATTTACAGCAAAAGCATTTAGCAAAAGGCTCATCGAAATTCCACCCACAAAGAAAGAAAGCATGATTTTCCAGCTTCCCACACCAGTCACCAGCAGAATGAGGGCTCCTATCAATATGGCAAGGGTGGATGTTTCGCCTATGGAACCGGGTATGGTACCAAGAAACATTTCCTTAAGGGAATGCATATGGGCAATGCTTTCTTTTGTTGCTTCAGCAGCATAAGCCAGATTGGTAGCTCCGGTAAATCCATCTATAGTTTTTTCACCTCCGGTATAAATCCAAACAGGAGTACCGGAAAAATCAATGGCACCGGAGATTTTTTGAGGATAAGCAAAAAACATAAAAACACGGGCTGTTAAAGCAGGGTTTAAAACATTCATTCCGGTACCACCAAAAACTTCTTTGCCGATGAGAATGGCAAATGCAGTGGATACGGCTACCATCCATAAAGGTGCATTGACAGGCATGATGAGCGGAATTAAAAAACCCGTAACAAGTGCTCCTTCATTGACTTCATGTCCTCTAATCTGGGCGAAAGTAAATTCAATACCAAAGCTAACAAGATAGGAAACAACCAGCAAAGGGAACCACTTCTGAAAACCAATCCAGAGCCGTGCCCAGAAGCCTGAACCGTAAATGCCCAGAGCTAAATCGTGCTGATAGCCAATATTCCACAAACCAAATACAGTAGCGGGCAAAAGAGCAATCACTACCATTATCATGGTTCTTTTGGAATCACGGGCATCGCGGATATGCACCCCCCGGCTGGTGACCTTGTTGGGTACGAAAAGAAATGTTTCAAAGGCATCAAATGTGGAATGCAACCAGTAAAACTTTCCGCCTTTTTCAAAATGAGGTTTAATCCTGTCAACCTGTTTTCTCAGTGCTTTCAATTTATCCCTTTTTTAGTTTTTTAACCAATTATGAAAGTTCTTTTATCATCAAGTCAATACCTTTCTGAACAATATCCTGCAAGTCCATTTTGGAGGTACAAACAAATTCACAGAGAGCAAAATCTTCGGGGACAACTTCATAAATGCCCAGTTTTTCCATCAGGTCAATGTCTTCAATAATGATAGCTTTGATGAGGTGCAGGGGTAAAATATCCATGGGAAGCACCTTATCGTATTCTCCCGAAAGCATTAAAGCTCTCTGACCACCGTGCAGGTTAGTGTCAATTCGCCATTTTTTGTTTCTGTATAACCATCTGGATAAAAATGTACCTGAAGTACTGTATTTGTTGAGGCCGGGAGCAAGCCATCCCATGAATTCATAATAATCTCCTTCGGGTATAACTGTTACCTGCTGGTCATAAAAGCCCAGAAAACCATGGCTGGTGATTTTTGTGCCTGTCAAAACATTTCCGCTGATAATCCTGACATTACCTTCTTTTAGGTTGTCTTTGACATAATTTTCCACACAGGCTCCAATCAGGGTTTGGAAATATTTACCATTTATTACCTCCGAGCCGCAGAGATTAAAAACTCTACGGGCTTCAAACCTGCCCTCTGTAAATAATTTGCCAATGATCAAAACATCCTGTGGATTGATAACCCATATAATATCACGATTGTTCAGGGGTTCGATATGATGAATTTGAATGCCAACATTCCCTGCAGGATGAGGGCCTATGATTTTGTTTAATTCAACACCCTGTGCACGTGCAAATGCATCGGGAACATCGCCTTTACCGTTTACCGTCAGATAAATTTTCCCTTCAGTTAATTTTTTCAAAATATTTAATCCTGTCTGGAAAAGTTCTTCCTGACCTTTGAAAATAAAATTGTAATCAGGGGCAAGTGGAGCTGAATCCCAGCCTGAGATAAAAATAGAACGGGGTTTTGTTTGGGGGCGAGCAATAATGTTCCACGGTCTTTGCCTCAGAAAAGGCCACACACCGCTGCGGAGCATAATTTCAATAATCTCTTCACGGCTTTTATTTTCGTATCCTTTTGTATCAAATTCTTCATATTCTATCCTGGAATCAGCATGGATAACAATCTCCAGTAATTTTCTTTTTTCACCCCGGACAATATCCACCACTTCTCCACTCACAGGAGAGCAAAACATAGCCTTCTCGTTTCCCTTGTCAAAAAACAGGGGAGTACCGGCTTTAACACGGTCTCCTGTTTTTACAAGCAATTTGGGTTTTATACCTGGGAAATCTGAAGGCTTCACTGCAAACCTATCAGGCAGTGGAATGTCACCCCAGACTTTTGCACTTTCACCCAATAATGGGATATCCAGACCTCTTTTCAGTTTTATTGTTTTTGACATTTTTTATTTAATTGTTAAACAGGTAACATATTTATAATGTGCGAATGTATAATTT
>CAYNBC010000023.1:0-13673 GCA_964395255.1 uncultured Sphingobacteriales bacterium
ATATTATTCACAAGCATTTATAGTTTAATTAAATAAATTTAAAAAATTGAATGATTATAAATCTTTTCGCAACATTTTTAAACCTTAATCAGGTTTTACAAATTATTCAAATGAGCTTAAATATGTGTCAGGATTTTCTATTTTTGAAAATCAATACTTGTCTATGAAATATAAGTTTGTAATTTGTTTTTGGATAACAGGCATCATAAGCTATGCTCAGGTTGATAAAAGTGACTGGATATATGACATTCCCGATGGTTGTACCACAATAACGGTAGGTAAAAAAGCTTCGGTTGACGGATCGGTTATGACATCGCATACCGATGATAGTCACAGAACGCGTGCATGGATGGACATTCAAACTTCAAAAGACCACCCGGAAGGGAGTATGAAGCCCATGTATAAAAGACTAAGTAGTACCGAACATGCCATGCCTGTATACAAACATATAAAAATCGGTGAAATTCCCGAAGCCAGACACACCTATGCATATATCAATACGGCATATCCTTGTATGAACGAGCACCAGCTGGCTATAGGAGAATCGACTTTTGGCGGAAGACCGGAATTACAAAGTGACAGCGGTTTGATAGATTGCCAGAGATTATGCCAACTAATGCTTGAACGCTGTACTACGGCACGGGAAGCTATTCGTCTTGCCGATGATTTAACACGCCAGTACGGCTGGATAGATGCCGGTGAAGCCCTGACCATTGCCGACAAAAACGAAGTCTGGCATTTTGAAATTGTAGGACCGGGAAAAGGAAAACTGGGCGCTGTATGGGTAGCACAACGTGTACCTGATGACCATATTGCTGTAAATGCCAATGCCAGTACTATCAAAGAAATTGATTTAAATAATCCCGATTTTTTCATGGCCTCCGGTAATATTTATAAAGTAGCTAAAGAAAATGGCTGGTGGAAAGAAGGTGAAATTTTTCGTTTTTGCCATGTATATGCACCTGATAGCCGCCAATCTATGGCTGCGAGAAGAAGAGAATGGCGTGTTTATAATTTACTGGCGCCTTCTCTAAAGCTCGGTCCTAATCAGGAAGATTATCCGTTTTCGGTAAAGCCGGATAAAAAAGTTTCCGTAGCCGACTTGATTCGTGTTTTTCAGGATTATTACGAAGGGACTCCTTACGATATGACCCGTTTAATTACCACTACCAATGAAGAAGGCAAAACGGTAGTATCGCCTTTAGCCAATCCGTTTATGCCTTACGATCAGCTTGATATTCATCCTGTTCAGGGCGGTTGGTACCATGTTGATCCGAAAACCGGTAAAATTCGTTTTCTGGGAGAACGAACCATTGCCCGCTGGTATACCATGTATGCTACCATTATCCAGTGCCGGAGCTGGCTACCCGATGAAATAGGTGGTGTTGTATGGCTCGCGCTTGATAATGTGGCTACTTCTATATATATCCCTGTTTATTGTCAGGTAACCGATTTGCCTGCTTCCTACAAAGTGCCGGGTAGAATGACAGGATTTTCCAGAGCATCAGCATGGTGGGCATTTAACAGGCTGGGTACGCTGGCTGCCCAACGATGGGGCGATATGAGACATGATGTCAGGGATGTCTGGGACCCATGGCAAAATCAACTTTTTGAACAACAAAAGGAAATTGAAAATAAAGCTCTTGAAATAAAGAACAAGAAAAAAAGAATTGCATTTTTAACGCGCTACACCATGGAATGGGGCAATAAAGTAGTTGAAAAAGCCTGGGAACTGGGTGATTTTTTGTGGACTAAATACGATGAAAAATTTTAATAATATGAGCGATAAAGTGAGATACTCGATAAGTAGTCAGGGAGAGAAATTTCCTCTTCCCTCAAAAGAAGATTTTCAGGCAGAGTTTGAAAAACTTGAAAAACTGGCCAGTAAAGCGAAAAGTGAAGGTAAGGAAGTTGTAGTGGTCATGGGAATGGGCTTTGTAGGTGTCGTGATGGCAGCCATTGTAGCAGATACGGTAGACAAAAGTGGAAAGCCTTCCAAATTTGTTATTGGATGTCAGAGACCAAGTGTAAGAAGCTACTGGAAAGTACCCGTTATCAACCGCGGGCATTCACCGGTGAAAGCCGAAGACCCTGAAGTGGATGAAATTATTCACCGCACTGTGGTAGAGAAAAAAACTTTTGTTGCTACTTTCAATGATGATTGCCTGAAGCTGGCTGATGTTGTTGTGGTAGATGTGCAATGTGATTTTATCAAACATGAGCTGGGGAACATGCGAACCGGTGAAACCGATATGAAAGCACTGGAAGAAACTTTAAAGGTTATCGGCAAAAAAATTCCACCTCATTGTTTGACCCTGATAGAAACAACGGTAGCTCCCGGTACAACCGAATATATTGCATGGCCTATCCTGAAAAAGGAATTCCGTGCCAGAGGCTTGAAAGAAATACCCTTACTGGCTCATAGTTTTGAAAGAGTGATGCCCGGAAGAGAATATGTTTCTTCCATCAGGGATTTCTGGCGGGTTTGTTCGGGATGCAACGATGAAGCCCGCAAACAGGTGGAAAGGTTTTTAAGGGAAGTCTTAAATACGGAAGAATATCCCTTGACCGTTATGGATAGACCCATTGAATCGGAAACCACCAAAATCATCGAAAACTCTTACAGGGCAACTATTCTGGCATTTATGAACGAATGGAGTTTATTTGCGGAAAGGAATGGTGTTGATTTAATCAAAGTTTATAAGGCCATTAAGATGAGGCCCACACATTCAAACATCATGTTTCCCGGACCGGGAATCGGGGGATATTGCCTTCCCAAAGACGGTGGCCTGGGATACTGGGCTTACAAACATATTCTTGCTTTTGACGATGGGGATCAGGTTTTTAAGTTTACTCCTCTGGCTATTGACACCAATGATACGCGTGCACTCCATGTTGCCGAACTGACGCGTGATGCACTTCGCAACCTTGACAAATACATTGCAGGTACTGATGTACTTGTTTGTGGTGCCAGTTACAGGCAGGATGTGGGTGACACCCGTTATAGCGGCAGTGAGCTGGTTGTTCGAAGACTGGTTGAAATGGGCGCCTGGGTCAGGGTTCATGACCCTTATGTAGAAAGCTGGTGGGAATTTGAAGCTCAAAATCAGCCCGGTGAAGCCGAACATTCCCGAAAAAACTTTTTCAGAAATCAGGATGGTCTCGAAAATTTAAAAATTCATAAAGATTTACAGGAAGCGCTAAAAGGAGTGGAAGCAATGATTCTGGCAGTGCCTCATTCCCAGTACCTTAATCTCAATCCTGATGATATCGTTAAATGGTCAGGCATCAACAATATGGCCATTATCGATTGTTTTGGCATCCTTACTGACGAACAAATCCGCAGGTATTTTGAACTGGGTTGCGAGGTCAAAGGCCTGGGTAGAGGGCATATTCAGCATATTAAACGCTCCGTTAAAAATAAAAATTAATAATTCCACTTATTGCTGTAGGTGTTGTAAAAGTCAATCCCTGCTTTAAAAGTCAGCCCTTTAGCCTGAAACAGAAACTCATTTCCTACTGCATAAATTCCGAGACGGAAAGGTTGTTTTTTGATTGTTATCACACGCTCGATGCCGGCAAAAAATTCCAGGTGTGTATTATGTCCCTGGTTCTCTGGGAGATAGAAGATGGTGGAACCCAGGGCTAATTCAGGCTTAAGTTTATTGATAACAGGCAGGCTACCTAATAATTTACCTTCAAAATGATGAATATATCCGGCCGATAAGTAGGAGCGATAGGTGTAAATAATGCTGTCGTAATCAAATAACTGGAAAGAATAGAGAGGATCGGAAAAGAAATAACGGTCGGAGCTGCGGAAAAAACGGTATTCAAGAGGACGGATATGATGCGTGTTAAAAAATTTACCGGTACTTATTTTAAAACGTGAAGTTCCCATAATACCTGCTCTTGTTTCCTTGTAAAAATCCATTTGCAGATATCCAAAATCCACCTGGCTGTCGAACAAACCAGGAATTCCCTGACGATATAAGAGATGGATCTCAGGATAGTCATCCCCGATTATTATCTTTTTGCCGTCTTTTAAAATATATTTTTGATGAAAGCGGTATTTTAATTCCAGATCAATTTCTGTTTTGGTGTATCTTTCGAAATCCCGTGGCTGGTTTAGTTCGCCAAAAATATATTCCGACCAGCGTGAAAGTTGTAAATCCGTCAGAGGTTGTTTATCGGAATAATCCAGTGACAGTTCCGCAAACAAGCCATTTACAATTTCCATTCTCTGGGATATTCTGAAAGAAGTTGTTTTAACATAATTGCTCCGGCTGAAAATTCTTTCCAGAGATTCATAATTGTTTATCATTTCATAAAAATAACCGGCTTCGATAAAAGTACGGACAAATTTTTGGGGATAATAAGTCAATCCAGCACCCAGCTTGCCTTTGATATCGTGATTTCGGAATCCGTAATCAATAAAAAAGCGGTTTTCGAGCAGGAAGTTATTTTTAAAAGTATAGTTAAAATAACCCGGAAGGCGATGCCTGTATCCACCTATACCCACCGGATTGATTTGAGACAGTAAGCCATCAACAAAAAATTCGTAACCGGCTTTACGGTTCCGGTGTCCGTAACCTGTCAGCCACACCCAGTAAGTAACGCGGTTAAAAGCCGAATCCAGTTTTCGAAAATATTCATCACTGGCAAAATATTCAGAAATGGAATCCACCCGTTGAATAAATTGCATTTCATTTTCTTTTAAAGGAATGGGGCGGGCAGTTTGCCAGAAGGCTGAATCTTTATTTTCGGCATTTTCTTCATAGATTACTTCAAGTCCTTTTTTCAATTCCGGAAAAGAACTGTCCATGACCTGGATGTTGTTGAATTGGGCACGCGTGTTGACAAGTACCCATGTTTTGCCTTCTTTAAAAGTGTAATTGATTTCCAGATTTTGAGGCACATAAACTGAATCACCCAGATTTTGATAATCCTGTATCAGATGAAAATTAATGCAATTCAGCAGGGCATTTTTATTTAATGTCAGGTCAAGCCTGACAAGAGCCCAGCTCTGGTCCTCGATATAAATATAACCATTCCAGAGTGCTTCGTTGGGAAAAACAGGTTTAACATAGATTTTATAAATAAGTTGGCCGTTTTGATAAAAACTTTTTTCCAGAAAATAGCGGTAATGCAATTCAGCTCCAGCAGCAATGGGTGAAAGTATGGGTCGTTGTGTCAGAAAAGGCTTGAGCGTGGTGTTGCTGTAAAAATCAAAATACACTTCGTTAAAGGTTCTGAAATAAAGAAAAGGGTTTTCGGGACGGGTCGGCTCGGGAACAATATCTTCCCTTCCCAGAGAAAATGTTAAGCTGATATTTTTGTTGAAAAAGGGTTTTTTTTCTATAAAGTCATGAAAAGCAACAACTTTTTCATTAACCCTGTCAGGTTTTTTGAATATGATTTCAGATACTGATTCGATGAGGTTGGTTTTCTGGCGCTTGTACAGGTCGGATAAGTTTTTTAAATCTTTCAGAGAAACAGTATCCATATAATTGGCTGTCAGGCTGTCGGGGAGGTTCACGGGTTCTTTTTCAATTGTGTTTTTTAAATACATGCTTGCAGAAAAACCGGGCAGTTTGTTTTCATAAAATTTTCTTTTTTCTCTGGCATAAGAAACTATTTCAGCTCCTCTGTTCCGATTTTCCCCCTTTATAACTACTTCTTTGAGTGTTGCAGCAAGAGGTTTGAGCTGGATATCGTAATGAATATTCTGGTTTTCATGGATATCAAAAGTATTTTTCCGGCTCTCGTAACCCATGAATGAGAACACCACCGTATATTTTCCAGGTTTTTTCAGAAGCAGATAATAATTTCCAAGATTATTGGACACCGTTCCATAGGTAGTGTTCTCTATATAGATATTGGCAAAAGGGAGAGGTTTACCTTCTTCATCGTAAATTTTTCCGGTAATGCTCTGGGCAAACAACACCAGGGGACTCAAACCGCAAAAAAATATGAGTGATTTCAGGTGTTTAAGCATGCGAATCGAATTGAATAATATCTCATGGGACGATGTTTCCAGAAGGATTGTTACAAAAATAAACCGGATTGATTAATCTTGTTATTTTTGAATTTAATGAATAACAAAATAGTGCTTGCATGTCAAAGAAAGAAGTGAAGAGCGGAAAACAGAGCTTTTCCCTTGAAAAAAAATCGGGTGTATGGTTGCTGCTGGGCTTGACTTTTCTAGTCTATTTAAAAGTTATCCGCTTCGACCTGCTCAATTTTGATGATATCGCATACATTACTGAAAATCCTCTTCTTCATCCTTTTTCTTTCAAGTCAGTTATCAAAATTTTCTCGGAACCTTATTACGGAGGTTATTACCCGTTGACCTTACTAAGTTTTGGAATAGATTTGATGATTGGAGGTAAAAATCCTGCTGCATGGTCGCATTTTGTCAATATTATCCTGCATCTTGTAAATTGCTGGCTGGTATATCGATTATTCGTTGTTTTGAAAGCAAAGCCTGTGACAGCACTGGTTGTCACTGCCCTGTTTGCCCTACATCCCATGCATACCGAATCAGTGGCGTGGGTTAGTGAAAGAAAAGATGTTCTTTACACTTTATTTTATCTGTGGTCGCTCATAGCTTATATCCGATACCTGGAAAAAAATTCTGTTTTCGATTATATTCTTTCATGTTGTTTATTCCTGTTTTCAATGCTTTCAAAAACCATGGCTGCACCATTGGTTTTTGTTTTGTTTTTAGTGGATTTTTACAGGAACCGTAGTTTTCGTTTGGGCCGGCTCTGGCTTGAGAAAATACCTTTTTTTATACTGGCTGTTTCAGGAGCCATTCTCTCCTATCTGGCACAAAAGCAATCCGGTATGATAACGGGTGATGATAGTTTTACATTTCTGGAGAAAGCGATACTTTCGGCATTTGCTTTTTGTTTATATATTTTCAAGCTGTTGTTTCCATTTCGATTATCGGCTTATTATCCTTATCCGGAAACAGTACAAATTTTTCACTGGACAGGATTGCTGGTTGTTGCAGGCATGGTTTATTTGCTTGTAAAAAATTGGCGAAAAAAGTGGTTTGTCACTGGCATTTTGTTTTTCGCAGTAAATCTTGCCATGGTATTACAAATTGTTCAGTTTAACCGTTTTCTCATAGCAGACAGGTTTACCTATGTTTCTTCGATAGGCCTGTTCTGGGCAGGTGTTGAGTGGATACAGAACTACCTGGAAAATAAAATCCCCCGTATAAGAAAAAATATCAGATACGGCTTGACAGGCTATCTATTTTTATTGGTTTTATTAGCATTTGTCAGGTTGGATGTATGGAAAGATTCTGAATCCATATGGACTGACATGATTGAAAAATACCCCGGACAAATTCCTAAGGCCTATTATTTCAGGGCTTATACCTATCTGGAAAAAAATGACCTGGTATCAGCTGAAAAAGATTTTAAGCAGGTTCTACAGTATGGAAAGGGCTCTTATGTTCCCATGGCACACCAGAGCCTTGCTACCATGTATGCCAATATGGGAAGGTTTGAACTGGCTATCCATGAGATGAACAATGCTCTTGCAATGGATAGTCTGAACAGCGATTATTATGTTTTGCGAGGAAGGCTTTATCTCGACCTTGAAAAGTTACAATTAGCCTTAAAAGATTTTAACCATGCCATTGTTTTAAATCCGGATAACCCTGCTGCGTATATTTACCGCGCTATTTTTTATACAAGGATAAAGAAATACAGGGAAGCTCTGGAAGATTACGAGGTTCTCATTCGCTTAAAACCCGGTGAAGGAGAAGTTTATTACAACAGGGGCGTAATTTACTGGCAGATGGGCGACAGAGAAAAAGCATGCCTTGACTGGAAAAAAGCAAATGCATTGAATTATTCACTGGCTGCTACCATGCTGGAACAATATTGCCAGCCTTAGAAATAAAAACTTATTCTCGGAATAAAACGGCTTCCATAAGGATAAAAAGGTTTGTTGATTAAATCGTACAACAGCATAAGTTGTATGTAACCAGCCTGTCCTACAGGTTGCCTGATTCCTCCCCCGGCATACAAACAGTGGAACCATTGCCGTCTGTATTCCATGAAATTATTATCGTAAAAGTCAAGATTCAGGCTTTCCCATTCCAGATGTGTAAACAGGTTTTGAAAGACATGAATTTCATTGAATAAACTGGCGCCATAAACACTGGAGGAATAAATTCCCAGCCCCATACCTGGATAGAGCTGGTCGTAGTTTACACGGTTGTAAATATAGGTAATACCGCCACCCATAAGGATGGTAGAATTCAGAGAATAAGTAGCCTGAGGAGCCAGGTAAATCTGTGTTATGGTCCCGAAATTCAAGCCGAAACCCCCTCCAAAATGCCATTTTTTGCCTGTATTAGCAGTAGTAGTTTTTTCCGGTCCGGTTTCTCTTGAATATTCTTCCTGAGCAAAACTATGTAATGAAAGAAAGGTGAAAATCAGAAAAATCCAGGCAACTGTTCGTGTCATGAAGTTAATTTTTAAAGGTCGAATCGTTTTGTACATGGAATTCTTCCACCATTTTTATGCCGAGATTTTCAAGTTCATTCAAAACAGGCTCATAAATATTTCTGTTATTAGGGATGTGAACACCTCTTAAAGGAATTTTATTCTCGAGAATCATTTTTACAGCCACGGCAGCGGGTAAAGCCACTGTCCTTGCAACGGCAGTATCCTGAGCTGGACTTCCATAATCAATCATGGACGACCGGATTATTTCGTTTTGTTGACCAGGATATTCCACGGTAAAATGATGAAGCATCAATACCATATCCCTGTCATTTTCCTGTATCATTAGTTTGTCAATGATTTTATTAGCCAGCATATCCAGATGTGTTTTAGTTGAGTCAGGAATCAATTCATCTCCAAAAAAGCTAATATATTCAAGACTTTGAATAATGCGGGAATCTTCCTGGGTATCCAGGAATTGAGCTACATGGCTTTTTAAATCTGATTTGTTGTTTTTAAATCCAGTTTGAAAAGCAAGCCATTCGGCATATGTTTTATATCTGGATAAATCCGGTTCGCTTTCAGATAAAAGGTCGAGTTTTTTATAGGCATCCATGATAGCGCTCCAGCCGGGATAACGAATGGTACCTCTCATGACGGTGTCTGCTTCTTCCAGGCCATAAAGCTGTATGTATGGCAGGGAATTTCTGTTAGGATAAACCTCCATTTCTCCAAAATGAGGAAACTGAAACTGACGAACATCTTTAAAAAGGTTTTTTTCTGATACTTCAACGATTTGATTGTTCATTAAATATCTGGCGGAGTTGTTTCCAGCCAGAAGAACTCCACGGGGACTCCATGAAAACTTATATTTAAAAGGATTATCAGATGATTCAGGAGCAGGGAGGGCTCCACAAAAAGAAAAGAATTTTTTAACCTTGCCACCGTTTTCATGAACATGGTCTATAATCCGCATTGCGCTCATGTGGTCAATCCCCGGGTCAAGGCCTATTTCATTCAATATTAAAATATCCTGATTTAATGCTTCGTGGTGGAGCTTTTTCATTTCTTCACTGATGTAGGAAGTAGTGACCATATGTTTTTGATGTTTTAAACATTCCCTGGCCACCTCTACATGATAAGCATAGGGTAATAAACTCACAATAACATCATGGTTGTGAACCATCTCAGACAATAAGCTTTTATTTTCTACAGACCAGCCGATAGCCTGGCCGTTTTTGTGATTATCGACCAGTTCTTCAGCTTTAGAAACAGTTCTACTTGCTACCGTTACTTCAATACCTTCTTCCAATAAAAACCGGACAATGGGCCTTGCCACCATTCCGGCACCTAAAATCAACACTTTTGCCATAACAATAAAAATTATATTTCATTTAGTTTTATCCAAAAATAAAAAAGAGGACTTCCTTAAAGTTTCCTCTTTAAAGGCAAATATATTGAAAGTAAATTAGCTGCATAACCTTTATAAAAATTTATAGTAATAACCCTGTACAGCTTTAAAATCCGGAAAACTGGGTTTTTAAAACAAGCGTTGATTGTATTTGACAAAATAAAGAGCCTTGCTAAAAGTAAAAGAAAAGTTGAAACCTTATATTTTAATTTTCAGCAGGAACAGAGGAAGTATCCGATATAGCTTTGTTTTTTTTCATGATTTCGTTCAGCAGCTCTTCAGGAGACTTTCCCAGATTATCGAGAAGTATCTGGGCTTGTTTTGCCAGGGGATCATCAGGAAATTCAGAAATGATTTTTTTGTAGTAATCAGCAGCATTATCGTATTCTTTGAGGTAATCGTGATATACTTCAGCGATGGCAAAATAGCTTTCGAGCAATTTATCTGATTTTTTATAATCATTTTCAACTCTCTGAAAAGTCTGAATCGCCCTGTTTGGGTCACCCATAAAATTTAAATAAATAGACCCCAGTTCGATTAAAAGCCTTGGGCATAAAGAATCTTTGGGCCAGTTTGATAAAAAGGCTTCATATTTTTCGGCCAGAAGAGGAGCTTTCTTAGCGTCAATATGACCGGCATAAAGGTCCTGGTAAAATTGCTCCTTCAGGTTATTCAACTCGTTTAGTTCCTGATTTCTTAGTTCTGTTTTTTTGTTTTTACAGGCAAAAAGGGCCATAAACAGAATGATTGCCACAAACGCTTTGCCTTTCATAGCTGAAAATGTTTTAACAATTTACAAAAAGTTAAAATTGAATGAAAATAGAATTAAAATTTCAATATGTAGATGTCATGTCATTATCCACCACAATAATAAAGTCGGCCAGGTTTAGATTTTCTTTATCAAGTGCATGGATATTTTCCTGGGACACGGTGCTGATTGTCATAATTTTCAATCCTTTTTTATACTTGTTTAGGTACCAGATAATACCTTCCTTGTTATTGGAATGATAAGCTCCGTTGTAATGCAGGAATACGCCTTTTTTGTTCAGGTTTTTCTTGATAAAATAAGCCATGGTTGCATCTTTGAGAGCCTGTGCCTGAGGTAAATACTTCATTCCATGCCCACTCATTTCATTCATTTTTTTGTAGCCGGGTAACTCAGGGTCAAATTCAACAGGCAGTGGAGCCATATAACTATGGGCTTCCTTTGAGAGGTATTTTAGTGTGTCCAGACCATGCTTCGATACAATGGCGGCATATCTTCTGGGAACATTGGTGGCCACAAATTTTAACTTGTTGTCTTTTGCAAAGGAAACCAGGGGTTTGTAATCGGTTTTGTAATTGGGCCACAACCGTGCTTCTTTTTCAAAGTTTCTCTCACTGATTATTCCGGATAGATATTCATCCAGTTTTAATTGGTCGTCAGCTTCAAACATTTCCGCACCAAGAACAAGATTTTCACCATACTTTTCAAACAGGAAACGGGTGAGTTTTAGTTGAAGCCAATGGGCTATGGGATTGTTATGGAGCTCACCGAAGAAAATAACATCTGCATCTGCGGCTGCTTTTTTAAGTGATTCAAAATCCGATGGAGTGCCATCAGACAGATATATTTTGTAAGCAGGTATATCTGCTTGAATGAAAACCAGTAATGAACTGAAAACAAGAAAATGAATCAGTTTTTTCATTTTTATCATTTTAAGGGTTTGTTTTTCGGATAATAAATATCAAGAGCTGTTAACATGGCTATAAAAGACCAGAAAGGCACGCTGGCTTTATCGGTATCGAGAAAATTATTCATTAGTCCATGGGAAATGTATGTAACAAGGCACAATAAAAGCAAAGCTGCATGTAACCGGTGTTTTTGTGTGGAAGCATGATAATACAGGTCCATCGATTTATAAATCACAAAAATCACAATGGCCAGAAAGCTAAGCATTCCCAATAAACCCGATTCAGCCAGTGGGCCCAGATATTCGGAATGTGCATTTCCCAGATTGCCGAAATTGGTCGATATAATGGTTTTTTCATAGGAAAGTTGAAAGGGTGCATACTGAAACATATAAGTTCCCGGTCCCCATCCCAGCAGAGGCTTTTGTTTAAACATACGTACAGCACATTTCCAGCGGTTGATTCGTTCACTATTGCTTGGGTCAGTACTTATGTTGGTAATGGATTCAACATGCTCTTTCAGATCCGAGGAAGAGATTTTTTCATTTCTTTCTGCCAGAAACATAATTTTTGACCAGAAAATTGTCAGTATAAAAATGACAAGTAAAACAGAAACTACAAGCGTTTTGAATCTTATTTTCATCCACAAAACAAGAAAGAATATAAACGAAACTGCCAGACTAACCCAGGCAGCACGCGTATAAGAAAAAATAATTCCGGGAATAAATACGATAGTGGAAAAAATGAAAAAATATTGCTCCAATCTGTTGAACCCCAGTGTCTTTGCTTTAAAAGTTATGCCTACGATAAAAGGAAAAACCAATGCCATGGTAGCTCCGTAAACGGTATGGTCTTTAAAAAAGGGTTTCGTTACTTTATTGGCCATATCCTGGGCAAAAAATACAGTTGAATGATTAATCAAGGTATAAACAATGGCAAAGAGCATGGAAAAAGTAAACAATATCACAAACGGCTTAAGCGATGATATATCTTTGAATATGGTAATTGCAAAAAAGTAAAAAATAGCTACATACCACAACCTGACCAGAAAAAATTTAAATGATACCAGCGGCATAGTAGAAGTAACCGATGTGATAAAAATCCATAACAAGTTGAATACAATTAGCAAACTTAACGGGTGCCGAAGTATCCGTTTATCGTAGTTTTTTGAAATCGATACATAAACGAAAAAAGTTATCAGGAATAGAATCAAAAGAGGTTCGGTGGGTACAAACAATGAAAAACCTGACTTCTCATCCTCGAAAATAAAGCTCAACGGAGTTAAGAATGCAATCAGGTAAAACAAAATTCGAGGTTTGAAAAAAAGAAAATAGATATTAGCAGCAATTCACCATTTACTTATCTCTTTATTAAAAAAGGAGATAAGCATCCAAAGATATTAAAAGGTGTTGATACTTGGGTAAGTTTGAAAGATCAAGCTAATAAGTATTTTACTGCAAAAGATTTAAAGAACATAGAAAAAAAATAGTAATAAAATAAAAGCATTCTTATTCTCAGAAATAAGCCAGTTAAGCTGAGAAAAAAATCTATCAAAGCTACGTATCCGCTTGGAAATATTTGCGGAATTAACGATTCCTTTTGAATCGATACAATATTTGCAACCGGCAGCAACATCCAGGTGTACGTGGATGGAGACCTGGCGATCAATCATCCGGATAACACCTACACCGGCGGCTATTTTGGCTTCTTTGTCAATGGCCTCACCGCGCGGTTCGACAATTTAACCATCACCCATTACCCCAGGATTTATTATCTTCGTGACGTGGACGGCAACGTACTGGCCGAGTACGACGGTGGTGGCAACCTGCTGGCGGAGTACATCTATGCCAACGGCCAGCGCATTGCCAAAGTGCTCCCCAATGGGGATGTGGATGATTATCTGAATGACCACCTCGGCTCTGCCCGAGCGATGGTGGGCACCGGCTGGAGTGCCAACTATTATCCCTACGGGGAAATTGCCTCGCAGTCTGGGTCGAATGAGGACACGCATTTCGACTTCACCGGCCACGAGCGGGATGCGGGCACGGGGCTCATCTACGCCGGTGCGCGGTTCTACGAGCCGGAGATTGGGCGGTGGCTGAGTGTGGATCCGCTGGCGGAGAAGT
>CAYNBC010000024.1:0-3039 GCA_964395255.1 uncultured Sphingobacteriales bacterium
AATATATCCCATTTCTAATGCTATCGGGTGACGAAGAAAGTAAAACAAGAATAAAATTTTACAAACTGGGTGTAAAGAATTTCATTACCAAACCTTTTAACCCTGAAGAATTGAGTGTGCTGGTCAAATTGATTTTGCAAAATGATTAAAAATATCAGCCATGCCCGAAAAAAATTACAAAATATTATATATCGGTAAAAACGATGAATTTGCAAAAAAGTTGAACAATTCTTCATCTTTTGAGTGCGTACATCTGGAAAACGCGTTTCAGGCTGATAATTACTTGAAAAATAACAATCATCTCGACTTAATTCTGGCAGATTATAACATCCCCGGTGTAAACGGCATTCATTTTCACACTTATTTGAGGCAAAACAAAATTCATCCTTCCACACCCTTTATTCTGATTACTTCTAAACCAGATATGAGAATCCGCCATCAGGTTATTAAAAATAAAATTGACGACTATTTCACTTATGATATTTCCGAAGATGCATTGAAGGTAAGGATAAAATTTTTGAAAGAATTCAAACAAAAATATCCCAGAACATCCGACTATGACGAATTAAAACAAAAAGTAGCTGTTAAGGTAAAGGAACAAAAATATAACATTCCTAAATGGAAGCTGGTTGTAAAAAGAATTTTCGACATTGTGTTTGCTTCAGTAGCTTTAATTTTACTTTCCCCACTGATGATAATTGTGATGATTGCCATCAGGCTGGAGTCCAAAGGCAAAGTCTGGTATGTTTCCAAAAGAGTTGGAAATAAAGTTTTTGGATTTATCAAATTCCGTTCAATGTACGAAGGAGCCGATAAAATGATAAAAGACCTGCAGCATTTAAACCAGTATGCCCGTGAAAACAATAAAAAAGAAATCGATTTTGACCAACCCTGCCCTGATTGTAGCAAATTACCCGAAGGTGTCAGCTGTTCCCCCATTCTCAAATTCGGAGATAAAGAAATTTGTGAACGAAATTATTTGAAACAGAGAAAAGAAATTGCACCTCCCACCTATTTAAAAATCAAAAATGATCCCCGGATTACCAAGGTAGGAAGGTTTATAAGAAAATACAGCATAGATGAATTGCCACAGCTCATCAATGTTTTAAAAGGAGATATGTCGATAGTAGGTAATCGTCCTTTACCGGTCAATGAAGCAGAAAAATTAACTGCTGATGACCTTGCCGGCAGATTTTTAACTCCTCCGGGTATTACAGGCCTCTGGCAGGTAACAAAGCGTGGCACAGACGATATGTCGGAAGAAGAAAGACTGGCTCTAGACCTGAAATATAATGAAGAATTTTCTCTCTGGAACGACTTTAAAATTCTACTAAAAACCTTTACTGCATTTATTCAAAAAGAAGATGTATAGAAGGAGTAGCATTTGGCTGAGAATTATTATGTTGGTAATAACGCAAAAAAATTTCTCTCAGGAGCAGGCCTATTTTAATCCTTTGAATAGTAATATAACTGATTTTATACCACCGCTGACTGCATTGATTGATTCAGCTATCAGTCATTCTCCGGAGGTCAAATTCTGGCAGGCCGTAATACGGGCTAACGAGTCCAAGATACTGACGCAGAAAAGATTGTGGATGAAAAATCTGGGCGTCAGTGCCGATGTGCGCTATGGGACTTATGATAATTTTTTATTAAATGAGACTCCAGCCGGAGTGCCTACAACGGTTTACTCCAATCAAACACAAACCCGTTATGGAACCTCGCTATATTTGAAACTGCCCTTATACGAGCTGGCCAACCGTAAAAACAATGTCCGGTTTGCAAAGGAAGAACTCAATCAGGCTCAATATAATCTCGAAACCAAAGTCAATGAAATAAGGGAAAGAGTCATTAAACAATACTATGAACTAATACTAGCACAAAAGGTTCTGAAAGTTCAATCAGAAGCCTTACAAAATTCCAATATTAATCTTGATATGGCAGAAAAACGATTTAAAGACAGTGAGATTACATTATCGGAGTTGACAAGTATTTCCGAATCTAATAGCAGAGCAAAAGCTCTTTTCGAAAGTGCGAAAGTGGATTTTGTAACCAGTTATAAACTGCTTGAAGAACTTGTGGGTTTTGAATTTAATATAAAAGTGAAGTAATGGATTTGTTGTTCTTCATAAGAATTGTTGCCAGAAACATTTACCTTCTCATTGCCGTACCCCTGCTACTGGCTATCAGTGTATTTTATTTTACACAAAACGAAACCCGGTACTATTTATCCAAAACAACCATTTACACAGGCATTACATCGGGCTATAATCTGGAATCAGCAGAACAAACCCGGGTAGATTATTTCGCTACCAACAATGCATTTGACAACCTCGTTAATATTATATCCAGTAGAAAAACTCTGGAGGAAGTAAGCATGAGGCTTCTGGCTCAGCACCTTTATCTCGATGAACCCAATCCGAGAATTATCTCCGCAAAAAATTACCAGGAACTTCAGGAAATTGTGCCCGAAGACATGAAGAACAGTATTTATGCGATCAAACAATATTTCAAATCTAAAAATTTAAATACTGTTAACCCCAAACCAGTTATTCCTAAAAAAAAATTACCTGTAGCCGACTCCAGTAAAGTTACGACAAGCTCTCCTGTATTTCATATTGTAAATAAGGGTGAAACCCTTTTTTCTATTGCTAAAAAATATAACCTGAGCGTTGATGAGCTCAAGAAAATCAACCATTTAAATTCCAACAACATAAAGGTTAACCAGCGCTTAATCATATCAAAAACTTCATCTCTGGACAGGATTGAAGATGACCAGGATACCAGTTTTTATTTTACCACCACTCAACCCATGGAACTGCTTGATATAGCCAAAAAATTCAATATCTCTGTCAGAGATTTGATTCAGCTGAATTCCCTCACAGAAAGTACCATTCCAGCAGGAACAAAACTCATAGTGGGGTCTAAAAACTCCAGAAAATTGTATAATGACAGTATGACCATTGATATCAGCAATGTGGAAAATAGCCATTCTTCACATGAAATGCCCAATTATGAAATCAAAACACTGTCACAGAA
>CAYNBC010000024.1:3049-12947 GCA_964395255.1 uncultured Sphingobacteriales bacterium
AAAGACTATGTTGTTGTGGATTCTATTTACCATTTTTTAGAAGCCTACAAAAACAAAAACAACGTCAATTTTGTTTATGAACTGCTCAACTTCAAACATCCCCATTACAGCATAAAAGCTCTTTCGGAAATAAAACCTAAAAGAGTAGGAAATTCTGACCTTGTTACAATGGAATATGAATGCGATGACCCGGGAATCTGTCAGAATACATTATTGATACTCATTGATGTTTTCATTAATAATTACAGAAAAATAAAAGAAAATCAAACAGATGCAGTTATCAAATATTTTCAGGAACAGGTAGATATTGCCACTCAAAAACTTAAACAAGCCGAAAATAAGCTGCTTGAATTCAACGAAACCAATTCCATCATTAACTATTATGAGCAAACCAAATTTATTGCAGAACAAAAAGAAGACCTGGAACTGGAAATTCAGCATGAAAACATGAACAGGGCTTCAGCAGAAGCAGCCCTGAAAAAAATTGAAGACAGATTGAACCTGCGTGGACAAATCAACCTCGCATCTACAGAAATTGTTAAAAAAAGAAAAGAACTCGCTGACATTACCACGCAGATTGCCATGGTCGAAGCCTTTCAACCTGATTCCAATGCATGGGAATTGGTTTACCTCAAAGAAAAAAAAGAAAAAATAAAAAATCAGCTTAGAGATGCGGTAAATGAACTGTATAGTTACAATAACACCATTCAGGGAATGCCTTTGCAGGATTTACTTAACGAATGGCTTGACAGGATAATGGCTTTCGAAGAAAGCACTGCAAGGTTGACGGTATTGAAAGAAAGGCAAAAAGAATTTTTGAAAAAATATAATATGTTTGCCCCTCTGGGTGCCCGATTGAAAAAAATTGAAAGAGAAATTGATATTGCCGAAGCTGAATATCTCTCCCTGCTGCACAGTTTAAATCAGGCAAAACTCAAACAACAAAATATTGAGTTTTCTTCAAACATAAAACCTGTTGACCTACCCTACTATCCTATTGAAGCACTGCCATCCAAAAGAAAACTTCTAGTTATTGCTGCAGCTTTTGCTGGCTTTATTATGACCCTTGCCATTATTATTTTACTTGAGTTCTTTGACAATACCTTAAAAAATCCAAAGTATGCCGAAAAAGTTCTTGAAATACCTCTTGGAACGGTCATGCCTAAATTACCTAAATCATACAACCGGGTAAATTATCCTTTAATCAAACAACTTCTTATCGATATACTTTATCAAAACATAAGCATACACTCAAAAAATCATAGTTTTAGCGGAAAGCAAATTGTTATTTCCTTTATCAGCACTCGTCCCATGGAAGGGAAAACAACCATGGCTAAAATGTTTTTTGACAGACTATATTCCTACGACAAAAGTTCCTGCCTTATTACAACAAACGAAAATTTACGTGGACAGGAAGGTATTTTTTACTATGAAGGAGGAATAGCATTATCTCAAGCCCAAAATTTAGAAGGTCTGATAAATGAGAGAAGCTCGCTTAAAGACAAGAAGTTTATTGTTGTAGAACTACCACCATTACTTTTTAACAATATTTCCGGTGAATATTTAAAAGAAATTGATACGCATGTTCTTGTAGTTCGCTCAAACAGAGCTTTCAACGATGCTGACAAAAGAGCACTGGATAATTTCCGGAAGCAGGTAAATGGAAATACAATTTTTGCCCTCAACGGAACACGGCTTGAAGCTCTGGAATCTGTAATTGGAGAAATCCCAAGGAAACGCTCCTGGTTGAGAAAAACCATCAAAAGGATTGTTACTTTTCAGATTCATAGTAAAAGCAAGATTTAATGAACCTGATTAAAAGAATAGTTCAGGAAAAAAATGTTCAATCGTTTGCCAATCAAATAGGGCAGGCTTTAATAGGTTTTCTTTCGTTTGTTGTTCTTACCCGTACCTACTCAAAAGAAGTTTTCGGAGCATGGGTACTCTATGTTGCCAGTTCTGTTTTTATTGAAATGTTCAGGTTTGGTTTGATTCGAACTGCTCTGGTAAGGTTTCTGTCCGGTGCCCGGGATGAAGAAGCCAAACGATTAAAAGCCTCCAACTGGGTTATTAGCTCAGTATTAACATTGATTTTAGTAGTTATTATTGTTCTGGTTAATTTAATTTTTCACGAACCGATACAACAATCAGGTTACAGATATTTTTTTAAATGGTATCCTGTTCTTGCTTTATTGAACTTACCCTTGAACAACGCAGTAGCCATTGCCCAGGCCGAACAAAGGTTCGACAGAATTTTATTTTTAAGACTTTCTGTTACTTTTTCATTTTTCATATTTCTGTTGATAAACCTGCTCTGGCTGAAAGTTAGTATTGATACGCTTATAATTGTTAATTTCAGCCTTTTTGGAGTCGTTTCACTTTATACTATCATAAGGAATCTGGATGGAAACAGGTATTTCCGCCTGGCCAATAAAGAAACCATCCAAAAAATCATTCAATTTGGTAAATTTTCAACAGGAACGCTTATCGGAAGCAACCTGCTGAAAAGTGCCGATACTTTTATCATCGGATTAAGTCCTTTTCTGGGAACAGCCGGAGTAGCTTTATATTCTGTACCTCTGAAACTTACTGAGCTGATGGAAATACCTCTCAGGAGTTTTACATCTACGGCTTTTCCAAAAATGTCCAGAGCCAGTCAGGAAAATGATAATGGCAAAGTAAGACAACTATTTTACCTTCATGCAGGTGGGTTGACTTTTCTTTTTATTCCCATGCTTTTAATGGCATTTCTCCTGGCCAGATATATAATTCTGATTATCGGGGGCAGCCAGTATCTGGAAGGAATCTGGATTTTTAGAATGTTCTGCATTTATGGTCTCATTTTACCCATAGACCGTTTTACAGGAGTAGCTCTGGATAGTATGAATTTCCCCCGTTTAAATTTTTATAAAATTCTCTGGATGACAGGAGCCAACATTCTGGGAGACACCCTGGCCGTATTTGGACTTGTCTGGCTATTTCCTCACATCAGCCATATCACTGTACTAACCTTTGTAGCCATGGTTACTATTTTGATGACTATAGTCGGACTCTATGTAGGCTGGAGATTTACCAACATACACCTTAATATCCGGTTCATAGACTTATTGAAAGAAGGAATTAAGTTTTATAAAAATCTTCTGTTTAAATTCAAAACTGCCATAGCCTGATGGGAACATCCAATCCTTTCAATAAAGGCACCGGCTATGAAAAGCTCTACAACCCTGCAGTACTGTCGTCATTTTTAGTCAGTTTGGTATTTGCAGGTTATATCATAGCCAAAACAGGGATTGCTGTGGCAGCTGTTATCGCTGTTTTGCCATTTGTATATGTTTTTCTTTTTACCATTTTTACAAAACCCATATACGGTATCTGGGTTACCCTTTTTCTCAGCTTTTTTGCTATCGGTATTTTGCGCTATGTCGGAAACTTACCTTTAGGATTATCCGTGGATGCAGTTCTTTTGCTTACCCTGATAGCTGTATTTTTAAAAGGATTTTCAGAAGATGTCCCCTGGCATAAACTTAAAAACTCACTGTTTTACATTTCGTTATTCTGGTTTATTTACAATTTTTTTGAGCTGTTTAACCCTGAAGCTAAAAGCCGTATAGCATGGTTTTATGCTATGCGTGGAGTAGCGTTATACTTTTTGTTAATGGTAGTGGTGGCTTATCTTTTACTAAATGAAATCAAGCACTTAAACACTTTTTTGTTTCTGTTGGGTATTTTTAGTTTACTGGCATCTTTGAAAGGAATTATGCAACAACACATAGGTGTTGACCCATGGGAACAACGCTGGTTAGATGCCGGTGCAGCTACTACCCATGTTTTGTTTGGCAAGCTAAGGGTGTTTTCTTTCCTGAGTGATGCGGGGCAATTTGGTGCCCAGCAGGGACACGCTGCGGTGATGGGTCTTGCAGTTGGGCTTAATGCAACCAAAAAGAAAGATAAAATCTTTTTTACCCTTGTAGGTATTTTTGCTCTTTATGGTTTGGCCATTTCAGGTACGCGCGGGGCTATTTCCGTTCCTCTCGGTGGGGCTATTGTATATTTCTTTTTGAAAAAAAATTTCAGGGTTTTATTAGCCGGTTTTTTTGTCCTTATTGGCGTATTTATCTTTTTTAAATATACAACCATAGGAAATAGCAACTATACCATTCACCGTATGAGGTCGGCATTTGACCCCAACGACCCTTCTTTGCAGGTTCGTCTTGAAAATCAACGAAAACTAAAAGCATATATGAAAACCAGACCCTTTGGTGGCGGCATAGGTTCTTCCGGAAACTGGGGTCTAAGGTTCACACCCGATACTTTTTTAGCCCAGACACCAACCGATAGCTGGTATGTAAAAATCTGGGTCGAGCAGGGAATTATCGGTCTGGTAATTCATCTTTTATATCTATTTTATATCCTGGGTTATGGAATTTATCAGATATGGTTCAAAGTTACAGACCCTGAATTAAATGCCCGACTCGGTGCACTTGCCGGAGGCATGTTTGGAATTATGATTGCCAGTTATGGGAATGCTGTATTTGGTCAAATCCCAACAGGTCCTATCATCTACATCAGCATGGTATTTCTATATAAAGCTGAAGAACTCAACAAACAGATGCTGGAAATCAGACAAAAAGAAAAGAACACCCCTTCTCCAACAAAATTGTTATTAAAATATAAATTGGGTTAATTCAAATATTTTTCTCCTAAATCTTTGTTATTAAATTTATTCCATTACCTTTGTTGCTTCTTATGTCACTAATTATTTTTTTTGCTTTATGAATATTTATGTTGGAAATCTCGCTTACAGTTTAAGCGAAGATGAATTACGCAATGAATTTGAAAATTACGGAGAAGTATCTTCCGTAAAGATTATCTCAGACAAATTTACTGGAAGAAGTAAAGGTTTTGGATTTGTTGAGATGCCTAATGAGGACGAAGCTCAAACGGCTATCCGGGAATTGAACAACAAAGTAGTTGCCAATAGAAACCTCAGGGTTAATCAGGCACGCGCTCGCGAAAATTACCGTGGATAATTTTTTATCTTAATTCAGACAGGAAGGCTGCGAAGAAAACCTTCCTCCAGTGAGATATAGGTTTCGGTACTTATTATTTCCGGAACAGTTTGTATTTTCTCTACGATTATCTTTTTAAGATGTTCGTTGGAAAAAGTATTGACTTTTAATAGCAAACTGTATTTGCCGGTAATGTGATGGCATTCCACAATCTCTGGTATGTCTTTGATTTTGTTGAATACTTCATCATGTGTGGTATTAGAGGTGAGGTTTACCTGCACCCCGATGAAAGCACAGGTCATATAGCCTATTTTCCTGGCATCTATTAAAATAGTTGAGCCTTTTATTACTCCTGCTTCTTTGAGTTTTTGAACTCTTTGATGAACAGCAGGTCCTGAAATATTTAGTTTTCTACCGATTTCCAGAAATGACATGCGCGCATCTTCCTGAAGGAGTCTTAAAATTTTTCTGTCTGTACTATCAATTTGAAAGTTGCTCATTTTCTTTCCTTAAAATTTTTTAATATTTTGCTCTCAAAAATAACATTTTGCTTTTAATTTATAAGCAAATAAGCATTTTTGATTAATAACAAAGCTATAATTTTTGAATTTCCTTCCATTCTTCTTATTTTCGTTAAAAAATTAACAAAAAAATGATTCCCCAGAAATCAAAAGAAGAATGGATAAAATTCGGAAAAGAATTAATAGCTGAACGAGAAAGAAAAATAAAAGTAGCCCGGACAAGGAAGTTTGATACCCTTGCAGCACTGGGGCTCTATGATTATGAAGAGGCATTGTCACGGAATAATGCTTCCATTATGGAGCCTGTTTATCTTACCCCCGCTCAGGCATATCACGATAGTTATGAACTTGAAGCCGCTCTAGCTTATGAAATGCCTACATGGTGTTATACCCGTATAGCCAACCCCACCAATTATTTCCTTGAAGAAACCATGGCCTTGCTGGAAACCTATGGAAGTTCCATAGAGGCTTCTTCACTTGTAACCAGTAGCGGAATGTCAGCAATCAGAACAGCCACAGACCCCTTTTTAGTCAATCATCCACAATGGAAAAGACCGAATATTGTAGCCAGTGCAAGGGTTTACGGAGGCACTTTTCAACAGTTTAATGTCAGGCGCTTTCAGGAACAGGGTATTGAAATACGCTGGGTTACCAACCCTTATGACCTCAATCAATGGGCAGAAAAGATTGATGAAGAAACACGGTTTGTTTTTGGAGAATCTCCTTCCAACCCTACTGTTGATATTTTTGATATTGAAGAAGTGGCCAAAATAGCCCACCAGCACGGAATCCCATTGATAGTAGATGCTACATGTGCTTCACCAGCCATTTTAAGGCCACTCGTTCTGGGTGCCGATATTGTTGTTCAGTCTGCATCTAAGGTAATCTCTACCTCAGGAACATCCATAATAGGCATTTTAACTGCCCGGAAAAATATAAATTCCCGAATTCTAAGTGAAGAAGCCCGGGAAGATTTTGCTACATGGGCCAAATTATGGCCTTACCGTGATAATGGCCCCGCTATAAGCCCAATGAGTTCTTTTTTAACTTTGAACGATTTAAGAACATTACGCCTCAGGGTTCAAAAAATGAGTGACACCGCTTTAAAAGTTGCCCGCTTTCTGGAAGCCCATCCACGCATTGAAAGAGTTCATTACCCTGGGCTGGAAAGTTATCCTGCTCACGAGCTGGCAAAGAAAACCATGATTCTAGCCGATTCAACCCAGAATGCCTATGGATTTATGTTGGCCGCTGAAATCAAAGAAGACGAAAAAGATTCTATAAAAAACAGCAGAATTTTTTATGATGCTTTACAAATGATATGGCGTGCTACCGATCTGGGACGTGTTAAAACGATAGCCACTCTAAATGCCATTTCCACGCATCAGCAACAGGGAGAAGAGGGTCGCAAATTGGCATCGATTTCTCCTTCAACATGCCGTATTTCCTGTGGCATGGAAGACCCGGAAGACATTATTGCCGACCTTGAACAGGCTCTGAATAGGATTTAAATTATTCTTTCATGAAACAGATTTTTTACTTTTCCACCAATTTGAAAGCAGAAAAAGTTAGTTTCAGAAACGCTTTGCTTCAAGGACTGGCTCCGGACAGAGGGCTTTACATGCCCGATTCTTTGCCTGCTATGTCTCAAAATTTTTTGTCCGGAATGAAAAATCTCAATTATCCCGAAATTGCTAGTGAGATTTTATATCCATTTGTTCAGCCCGATGTAAGCAAAGATGTTTTAATACAGCTCACAAAAGATGCTTATAATTTTCCTGTTCCCATTGAATCGGTCGACCGGAATAAATATATTTTAAGGCTGGATCAGGGGCCTACTGCTTCTTTTAAAGACTTTGCTGCCCGTATGATGGCCAGATTAATGAATTATTTCCTGTCTGAAAATCATGAACGACTGCTGATATTAACTGCCACCTCAGGAGATACAGGAAGTGCTATCGCCAATGCTTTTTACGGCCTTGACAACATTGATGTTGTGGTTCTATTTCCCGAAAAAGAAATTACCACACGACAGAGAAAACAAATGACAACACTCGGGAAAAATATCAGGATAATAGCATTGAACGGAAAATTTGACGACTGTCAGGCCCTCGTAAAAACAGCTTTTTCTGATGAAGAATTAAAACCTCTCAACCTCTCATCGGCTAATTCTATCAATATCGGACGATTGCTTCCCCAGTCTATTTACTATTTCTATGCATGGTCAAGGACCGCTTCTGATTTTGAAAATGTCATATTTTCTGTTCCATCAGGTAATTTTGGAAATATGATGGGAGGCATGCTCGCTAAAAAAATGGGTCTCCCTGTTAAAAAATTCATTATTGCTACCAATGAAAATGATGTTTTTCCCAAATTTCTTGAAACAGCTAAATACGAAAAGATTGTTCCTTCCAGGAATTGTATTTCCAGCGCCATGAATGTTGGTCATCCTTCCAATATGGCCAGGCTTGTGAATTTATTTGGTGGCATCATGGATGAAACAGGCTATATTTCCCGCTTACCCGATATGAATAAGCTCCGGGAAGAAATTTTTGCTATTAGCATTACTGACGATGAAACAAGAAATACCATAAAAACCGCATGGAACCGGAATAAATTATTGCTTGAGCCCCACGGTGCCGTAGCCTGGGCCGCTGTCTTACACTTTCTTGAAACTAATCCTGAAATGAATCAATACCCGGTTATAAGTATTGAAACCGCCCATCCTGCCAAATTTCCGGAAGAAATTATTTCACTTACGGGAATCAATCCTGACCTTCCTCCTTCTATGAAAGAACTGGATTCAAAACCTGAGCATTTTGAAAAGCTTGAAAACAATTATTCTGTTTTTAAAAAATGGTTAATGGATACCTATTCAAATGGTTAAACTATAATCTTGTTTTGAAAGAGTAGTAAAAGAGAATCTAACCCTTATTTTCGGCATCCCTGTTATCATTTTGACGAAAAATAATCAAGTCAATGAATGAGGAAAAATCCATGAATTCATCATTTTGTCTTTTACGAAAAAATTTGCAACTATATGACTAAATTGCATCCTGGATAAAATTTCAGCTTAGTCATGCCCAAATATGATTATTTCCTCAGGTATTTTGAAGAATTTGCTTCTGTGCTGGCAAGTATTGTTCGCTATCGAAAAGAAGGTAACTACAGAAAAGCCGAAGACTTAATTGCGAAACACAGTAAGGAATTATTTGGTTTACAAAGAGATGATATTGAGAATTTAACCAAAGAAATTGTTAAAAAGAATATTATTGAAAGCGGGGAGGAACTCTCACGAATCAATATGTTAGGAGATTTACTATTTGAATATAGTTTGATTAAGCTTGAATCAGGCTATCAGCAAAAGGCTAAAAACCTTCTAGAAATCAGTTACATTCTTCTGGATTATGCCGATAAAAATGATTCTGTTTACTATCCTGCGCGTATCAACAAGCTGAAACGAATTCATAGTTTGCTGAACGAGCTGAAAAGTCAGTCAGCAGAAAAATAATTTATATTTTCTTTTTTTAAAGTTGCTTAAAACCGGTACCTGTTAAAATAATCATGGAATAACCGGTTATATTTTTTTGATGTTTTTTAAAGGCCGCCAGGGCTGCTGCCGAAGTAGCTTCAACATAATAACCTCTTTTCAGCAACATTTGTAAGGCAGAAATAATTTCATGCTCTTCCACATCATTCATTCTCCCCCCTGTTTCTTTAACCGCTTTAATTATTTGCATACTTCTGGCTGGAGAGCTTACCGCAATGCCAGAGGCTATCGTATGTTTTGTATTTTGTATTTCTGGCAAATATCCTTTTTCCAATAACACAACAAGAGGATTGATAACCGATGATTGAACACCCCATAAAGCGGGGATATTTTCCGTAAACCCCAGGTCATATAATGCCTTAAAACCATGATACAAACCCAGCAACAAAGTTCCATTTCCGGCAGGTATAAATATCCGGTCAGGTAATGATGTTCCGGATGCCCATATATCGAAAGCCAGGGTCATAACCCCGGCTATGAAAAAAGGGTTAAAAACATGAGAAGCATAACAAATTTTTTCCGCCAGTTGATAGGCATACCTGGCAGCTGCTTCACGCCCACCTCTGACCTGAACAATCTCGCCTCCAAAATCTTTTATCTGACGAAGTTTTGGTTCAGGTGTTTTTTCCGGAACAATCACCCTGGATGAAATTCCCAGACGGGAAGCATAACAGGCAATGGAAGCGCCAGCATTTCCAGATGAATCTTCAATAACCGTAGTTACACCCTGTTTTTTCAATGCACTCAACAGAAATGCTGCTCCGCGGTCTTTAAAAGAACCGGTGGGATTCAAATATTCCAGTTTGAATGTACAATAG
>CAYNBC010000024.1:12957-13579 GCA_964395255.1 uncultured Sphingobacteriales bacterium
CCCAGAATACTGATTTGCTGTAGCATACGGCTCATTGACTCCCGGGATTGAACATGGTATTGGTGAAAAATATCCTTCCACACAGAAGTAAAATCCAAATCCCAGCATCCTCCGCAACTGCATTTCCAGGTCAGCGGGTCGAAATCAATCAAATGACCGCACTGTGAGCAAAGTAGTTTATAAAATTGATTACTCATTCAAAATATCCAGCTTCAGCTGTTCATTAACTACTTTCAAAACTCGTTTCATTTTAAGAATCAGGGCGGGCAATTCATGGGTATTGATAAGTTCTTTTGCACTTTTTTCAATGACTTTTATATCATTCTCAAGCTCTTTTATGCCAAGGAGGTTTATACTCGATTTGAGTTTATGGGCAATAGCGCCTACAGTTTCATAATCTTGAACATCCAGCGCACTCGATATTTCATCACTTTGTTGTGTAGATGTCTGGATAAATAATTGAACAAAATTTTTAATGGCTTCATCATTTTCACCAATCATGTTTTTCAGGTTGGTGAGATTGTATTTTTTATCCATCATAAAAAATTTACAGTTCGTTATTTTTAATCATTCTATAAATAGTTGATTTTCCAATATCCAGTTTTTTGGCAACAAGTAAAAT
>CAYNBC010000025.1:0-13525 GCA_964395255.1 uncultured Sphingobacteriales bacterium
CAAACCAATTTCATGGTCTATGGCCCGGGCAACAATATCACGGGGTGCCAGAGACCCCCTTTTGTCGTACTTGTGCATAAATTCTTCTCCGTCCGGAGTTTTAAGAACTCCACCAAATCCCCGGACTGCTTCAGAAATTAAAAATGAAGGCCTTTCTCCGGGATTATAAAGTCCGGTAGGATGAAACTGGACAAATTCCATGTTTTCAATAAGAGCACCTGCCCGGTAGGCCATGGCCTGTCCGTCACCGGTAGCAATCGAAGGATTGGTTGTATTAAAATATACCTGACCCAGACCACCAGTAGCCAGTACACAAATTCCTGCCAGCAATTTAAATATTTTACTGGTCCTCTGATTCATGACATAAACACCATAGCATTCAATTTCCGGAGAGCCATAAGGCAAATCGGTACCCAGATGATGTTGTGTTATAATATCAATAGCAAAATGATAATTAAGGATTGTAACATTATCTTCCTGCCGTAATTTTTGAAGTAATTTGGTTTCAATTTCTGCACCAGTAATGTCTTTGTGATGAAGAACACGGTTTTCGGAATGACCTCCTTCACGGCCTAGTTCAAACCTGCCTTCCCTTGTTTTATCAAATTCAGTTCCCCATTCAATAATTTCTTTAATTCTGGCTGGCCCTTCTTTGATAACCATTTCAACTATTTCCGGGTTGTTAAGATGGTCTCCGGCATTCAGGGTATCTTCAATATGTTTTTCGTAGGAATCTTTAAGAAAGTCGGATACAACAGCCACGCCACCCTGTGCATATTTGGTGTTGGTTTCGTCTTCAGCAGCTTTGGTTACAACACATATTTTGCCTTTGGGATGGTGTATTTTAAAGAATTCACTCATCTTTATAGCATAAGTCAACCCGGCAATTCCGGAACCAATAATTACAACATCATAATACATAGACCAGGTATCAGGAAAGTTCCAACATTTTTTCTATAGCGTTTCTGGCTTTTGCTGCAATGTCTTCCTGGACAGTAATTTCATATTCCATTTTGGTCAGGGCTCTTTCAACCATAAACAAATTGGTCATTTTCATATAAGAGCAGACATTACAAAATGAATAAAATTGTTTACTGGGAACTTCCAGCTTCAGTCTCTCGGCCATACCGCATTCAGTGACCATAATAAATTCTCTGGCAGGGGATTCTTTGGCAGCTTTTATCATACCTGAGGTCCCTCTTACATAATGGGCCTGATTCAGAACACTTAAGGGTGCTTCAGGGTGGGCTATTATCTCTGCTTGCGGATAACGCTGTTTAAAATCTTCAAGTATTTCTGCATCCAGGGAGTGGTGAATATAACAATAAGCTTCATAAGGAATGATTTTTTTCTTTGTTTTGGTTTGAATATAGTTGGCGAGGTTTTTATCAGGGAGGAAAATTATTTCATCATTGGGTAGTGATTCTACTATTTTTACTGCATTGGCTGAAGTACAAACGATGTCGCTCAGTGCTTTAACATCGGCATTGGTGTTTATATAACAAACAACGGCTGCATTGGGGTATTTTTCTTTCATTTGCTTCAGGCCTTCGGGACTGGACATGTCGGCCATCGAACAACCTGCTTCCAGATTGGGTAAAATAACTTTTTTGTCAGGATTTAATATTTTGGCAGTTTCCGCCATAAATTTAACACCGCAAAAAACAATCACATCTTTATCAACCTTTTTGGCTTCCTGGCTTAATTCCAGAGAATCCCCAATAAAATCACCTACTTCGTAAATTTCAGGTGCCTGGTAGTTGTGAACCAGGATGACGGCATTTTTTTCTTTTTTGAGCTTTTTTATTCTCTCGATTTGTTGTTTTACAGACTCGGAATACATGAAATAACATTTAATTCTTTAACAAAATTAAGACTTTGTAAAATAAAATCATGGAATATTCCAAAAATCACACCGAATTGAACACATGAATAGAAAATAAACCGTATTCATTAAAATTTAAGCATTCAAAATTCTTTACATTACTTTGCGTATGAAATAAAAGCTATACTAGATAAATTTTAAACCAATTTTAATTTTAAAAGCAATGGATAATTCAAAAATCATAAAAATTAAAAATGATATTTTCTGGGCAGGTATTTTAGACCCGGATTTAAAAACATTTGATATTGTTCTGGAAACGCAATACGGCACTACTTACAATTCGTATTTTATTGATGCTGAAAAAAAGGCTGTGATAGATACGGCCAAAGAAAAATTTAAAGATGAATACATTGAAAAAATCAAAAAACTTACTCCACCCGAAGAAATCAAATACATTATTGTAAACCATACGGAGCCTGATCATGCCGGTTGCATCAAACATCTGCTCAAGATAGCCCCGGATGCCGTTGTGGTGGGTAGTGGAAATGCAATACGCTACTTAGCCGATATTGTAGGTTTTGAATTTAAATCCCAGCGGGTGAAAGATGGAGACATTATTGACCTGGGAAACAAAAAGCTCCGCGTCATTGGTGCACCTAATCTTCACTGGCCTGATACAATTTATACTTACCTGGAAGAAGACCGCATTTTATTTAGCTGTGATTCTTTTGGTGCTCATTATTGCCATCAGGACATGTTTGATGACCTTGTTCCCAATTTTGATGAGGCTTTTAAATATTATTTCGATGTAATTTTAAAACCATACAGCCGGTTTATGGTTAAAGCCGTTGATAAAATCAAAGATTTGCCTATAGAAATGATTTGTACAGGACATGGTCCCATCTTGCGAACCCACTGGCAAAAATATGTTGACCTGAGCTATGAATATGCCATGCAGGAAGTGAAAAAAAGAGAAGCCGATAAAAACAAGGTTCTTATTGCCTATGTCTCAGCTTATGGTTATACAAGGCAAATGGCTGAACTCATTGCTGCTGGTATTAAGGAATTTGGAAATCTGGAAGTGGATTTACTGGACATTGAATCTTTACATTTTGATGAATTGTCAGAGATTTTATCCGTTTATCAGTATTTAGTTCTGGGTTCTCCAACCATAAATCAAAATGTACCCACACCTGTTTATACATTTTTTAGCGCATTGAATCCTATCAGAGATAAAGGGAAAGGGTTTGCAGCCTTTGGCTCTTATGGATGGAGTGGTGAAGCCGTTTCCATTATCGAAAATGCATTATCTACCATCAAGCTGAGGAAATTAATGGATGGTTTGATGGTCAAATTTTCTCCTTTACACAACAGGGAAGAAGTAATAGAATTCGGTCGTTCTTTTGCCCGAAAAGTGCAGGAATTAAATAAAGAATAGATGCCCCGTCCATGAAGTTTGTTTTAGCTGCCATAATGATTTTTGTATGTTCCTTACTGGATGCTCAAAACCCGCTTCTTCTTGATTTTCATCCCCGGTTAAACGCCACACATCTAAATATTGACAGCCTTGAGAACCTGAGTGCTTATTTGCCGGGTATACACATACTGAGGGCGGGCTCATTAAGTGATAATTTACATTATGAATGGGGTGGAGGTGTCGACTTTGCCGGCAGCAATTCATTCAATCCTTATTACAAACACCGTTTTTCTTATTTGACAGGAAATTTTACTTTAACTTCCAACCGGCAGAAAATACTTTCCGCTTTAACCGGCATCGAAGCTTCTTATCTGTTGGCTTCCAGGTTGTTTCTTTCTTCGGATGAATCGAAAAAAATGGATTTTAAAGAGTCTCAATACAGACTTGAATTTAAAGCAGGCCTGATGTTAAATCTTCAACAAAATCTTTATTTGAGTTTATCCGGATATTTTCCGCTGTATTCACCTTTCAAGCATCTGGCTTTTGGACTGCATTATTATTTTACTCCCGAAGAATGGAACAGAAAAACCAGTGAAAAAAAGAAAAAAGCTTACCAGCAGATTACGGAACTAAAAAATGGAATCCTGTTTATTCGCCTGCCTTCTCAGAACAGGAAAACAGAGGCTTTGAAAAAATCCGGTCTGGAAGCTGCAGCAGATAGCCTGGCCTATTCCAGCAAAATAAAGAACCAGCAAATCATAAGCTATTTTCGAAAAAATTTTGATTTCTGTCCCGTATTTTTCATTTACGATACTTCCACGTCAAATCTGATAAATGGGAATAAAATTGTAGTTCTGAATGATAATGCTGAACCTGGAGATGTTTTACAACCGGTAACAAAAAAATTCTTTATCGGAGAGTTAAATTATTTGTCTCCGACCACTACAGGTAGCGAGGAATTTTCTTCCATTTCTGATGCTACAAAATATGGATTTATCATTTATACTTCCGAATTACAATTACCTGAACCACCTTTTCCTTATTTTATTAAGGGTGATGATTTGAGCGTCAACCGGACGGATGCCCAATTAATCTGGTTGATGAACATGGAATTGCATCGTTTTTATCAGGAATCGCTCGAAATGAAAAATGAATAAAGCAGGTAAAGAAGATTTTCAGCGGGGCAAAGCCGTACTGATTGCCGTAACACATTTTGTTCATGATGTTTATACCGCTTTTTTATCGCCCATTCTTCCTTTGTTGATTAAAAAGTTTAGTTTGAACTATACCATGGCTTCCCTTTTTTTTTTTTTTTAGAATTTTCCATCTTTATTCAACCCGTTTATTGGTGTCTGGGCCGACAAACTGGCGTTGAAATATCTGGTTATAGCTGCACCGGCTATTACCACTTTTGCCATGAGCATGCTTGGGGTGGCAGGACATTATTCTTTACTCCTTGTATTGGTTTTGATAGCCGGTACATCCAGTGCATTTTTTCATGTTCCCACACCTGTGATGATGCGAAAAATTTCCGGTAAGTATGTAGGTAAAGGGATGAGTTATTATATGCTTGGTGGTGAAATAGCCCGTACCGCAGGCCCTGTTATTATTCTATGGGCTGTTTCGCAGTGGGGACTGGAAGGCACTTATCGTTTGATGCCTTTTGGATTGCTCACATCTTTCTTGTTGTTTTTAAAGTTCAGAAATGTGGATTTGTCAAACCATCAAAATCCCGGTTTTCAGGCAAGGCACAGCATTGTTCATACCCTGAAAAAACATGCCCGTTTTTTTATCGCTATTTCTGGTTATTTGTTTACGCGTGCTTTACTGAAATCTTCACTAACAGCATTTTTACCTTCCTATTTGAATCTGGAAAAGAACCATACGCTCTGGTTCAGTGGATTATCTTTGTCTGTTTTACAAATTTCAGCAGCAGCAGGCACTTTTATTTCAGGAACACTTTCCGATTATACGGGCAGAAAAAAATTACTTTTAATTATCGCAGTGATTTCACCTGTGTTAATGTTTTTGTTTCTTAAGTCAGAAAATGTGATTTTTCATTTTGTAACGCTGGTATTAATCGGGCTTGTCAACTTTTCTACAGGTCCTGTTTTGCTGGCTTATGTTCAGGATCAGGATAAAGACAGACCCGCTTTCATGAATTCGGTTTATATGACCATAGCTTTTACCATCGCCTCGCTTACAGTTTTTTTGACAGGACTGATAAGCGACTGGGTAGGCATCGAAAAAACATATTACATTTCTTCATGGGTGGCTTTTACTGGTGTTATCTTTTTGTTATTCATTAAAGAAAATAAATCTTGACAATAAAAGCAGACAAACAGAATAACTTTATTTTTGCCCTGGTAATTAAATAAAAAACAATCCATGAAAAAAATCCGTGTAAGATTTGCTCCAAGTCCGACAGGTCCTCTGCATATCGGTGGAGTTAGAACGGCCTTGTACAATTATTTGTTTGCCAGGAAAAACAAGGGGACATTTATTCTAAGAATTGAAGATACAGACCAGAAAAGGTATGTAGCCGGAGCAGAAAAATATATTTTTGAAACACTCGAATGGCTGGGCATCAAACCTGATGAAAGCCCGCTGGCAGGAGGACCTTATGGTCCCTACCGCCAATCGGAAAGGAAAGAATTGTATAAAAAATTTGCTGAAAAACTGGTTGCGAAAGGTTTTGCATATTATGCTTTTGATACCCCGGATGAACTTGAAAAATTCCGGAAAGAATATGAAGAAAACAAGAAAACATTTAAATATGATTCCCGGAACCGTCTTAACCTGAATAATTCTCTGGCTCTTGAACCTGAAAAAGTAAAGCACAAATTAGAAAATCAGGAACCTTATGTAATTAGAATTAAAATTCCTGAAAATGAATGGATAGAATTCGATGATATAATACGAGGCCATATCCGTATTCATTCTTCCGAACTGGATGACAAGGTCATTTTTAAATCGGACGGATTACCCACATACCATCTTGCCAATGTAGTGGATGATTACTTTATGCAAATTTCACATGTGATAAGGGGAGAAGAATGGATACCGTCCACACCATTACATGTTTTGCTTTACCGTTACCTTGGATGGGAAAAAGACATGCCTCAATTTGCGCATCTGCCTCTTATTTTAAAACCAGAAGGAAAAGGAAAACTCAGTAAAAGGGATGGAGAAAAAGGTGGTTTTCCGGTATATCCTTTAAACTGGAAAGATGACGAAACAGGTGAGCTCTATCCTGGTTACAGAGAGCAGGGCTACTTGCCGGAAGCTGTAATAAATATTCTTGCATTTCTGGGATGGAATCCGGGAACAGAAAAAGAGATTTATAGTCTGGAAGAGCTGATTCAGGATTTTTCACTGGAACATGTTGGAAAATCAGGAGCCCGCTTTGACCCTGCAAAGGCACTCTGGTATAATCATCAATTTATTCAACTTTTGCCTGCTGAAAAACTCGTTTCCCTGGTTGACCCTATTCTTCATGACCGCTGGGCTGACCTTGACGATGAACAAAAAATAAAACTCTGCGATAAAGTAAAAGAAAGGCTGAATACCCTGAATGACATCGTTCAGGAAACAGACTATTTTTTCAAGGCTCCTGATACTTATGATGAAAAAACGGTTAGAAAGAAATGGAAGGAAAACACAGCAGTTATTATCCGTGAAGTTCTCGATGAGCTTGAAAAAGAAACCCATTTCAACGCAACCCATCTGGAAACCCGGATTAAAGAACTTATCAGTAGTAACCAATGGAGTTTCGGAGAAGTATTAACCCCTCTCAGATTGTGTCTTGTAGGCTCAGGAAGAGGAATCCATCTTTTTGACATTATGGAGTTTCTTGGAAAGGATGAAACTCTTTCGCGCATTAAAAAAGCGTTAGCTACTCTTGAAAGTAAATGAGTGGTTAGTTTGTCGATGCACTATATGAAATTTGGTTAAATTTGTCGGTTAAAAATTTAGAAATGAACAATGACGAGGTAGTACTTGTGGATACTTCAGATAGGGTAGTTGGTAAAGCCCCAAAACTGGAGGTTCATGAAAAAGGTCTGTTGCACAGGGCTTTCAGTATATTCATTTTTAATGACCGGGATGAAATGTTGTTGCAAAAAAGAAATACCAATAAATATCATAGCCCGGGCTTGTGGTCCAATACCTGTTGTAGCCACCCACGACCCGGTGAAGAATATCTGGATGCTGCCCACCGGAGATTGATGGAAGAAATGGGTTTTGATGTTCCTCTGGAAGAAAAATGTCATTTTATTTATAAAGCAAGTGTTGGAAAAAATTTAATTGAGCACGAATTTGACCGTGTATTTTTTGGATTTTACAATAAGCCGCCTCAACCCAACCCCGAAGAAGTCGAGGATTGGAAATACTGCCATATTGAGAGGGTAAAACAGGAACTGGAAGATACTCCCGATAAATTTACAGTATGGTTTCAGATTGCTTTTAACCGGGTTTATGCCCAGTATCAGGATTTAAAAAGTTAAAGCTTTTTTAATTGCTTAACTTAATGTCTTTCAATTTAAGTTGAACACTTCTTTTATTGTTCCAATCGTTAATGCTCAATGAATAACAAATATCGATAGGTGTTCGGGTATTAAGCTTTTCTGCCCATTCACCCATTCCAAAACCAATGGCATCAATATAAGAGCCATTTTGTGTCCGTAAAGCCAGTTTGAGATGGGCATTGTCACTACCTACCTGGCGGGGGTCAAAACGAAGAAAAACCCTGCGGCTTACAAACAAAGGCTTCATGTTTTCAGGACCGAAAGGACCAAACCGTTCGATGGTATTGGCAAGCCGGATATTGATATTTTGCAGGTCCAGCTCCATGTCATATTCCAGAGTAGGAATGAGCTGATCCTGTGTAATGGTACGGGAAACATAATCCTCAAAAGCCTGAGAGAATTCTTCAAAACGCGACTTTTCGAGGGTTAATCCGGCTGCAAACTGATGACCACCAAATTTTAAGAGATAAGAAGAGCAAGCTTCAATGGCTTTATAGAGGTCATATCCCTGAACACTGCGTGCAGAGCCGGTCAATACACCATCTTCCTCTGTCAGCAATATGGTAGGACGGTAATAATGTTCGGTAAGGCGGGATGCAACGATACCAATAACACCTTTATGCCAGTTTTCTTTATACAAAACTGTGGTTTTGCGTTTTTGCAATTCGGGATTATTGTTTATCATTTCGAGAGCTTCTTCAAACGAAGCTGTATCTTCCAGTTTTCTATCATGGTTGTTTTCATTGATGGCTTTAAATAAATAAACAGCTTTTTCCGGGTCATTTTCAACAAGAAAATCCACAGTATGAATGGCATGTTTCATGCGGCCACTGGCATTCAGACGAGGACCAATGATAAATACAAGGTCTCCCACATTGAAGTCTTTTTTTTCAAGTTGCAATTCTTTTATCATTGTGTCGAATGGGATGGATGGCTCAGAATTGAACTTTTTCAATCCCAGATACTCAAGTATACGGTTTTCACCGGTCATAGGAACGATGTCGGAAGCAATACTGACAGCTACATAATCAACCCATTGCAAAGGGTCGGGTGCTTTATCAAGACGGTGATGAAGTGCCTGGATAAGTTTGAATCCAATACCACAGCCGCTTAGTTCTTTATAGGGATAAGAACAATCTTTTCTTTTAGGATTAAGAATAGCTGTTGCTTCAGGTAATTCATCGCCCGGGGTATGATGGTCACAAATTATCAAATCGATACCGTATTGACGGGCCAGGGAGGCAGCCTCAAACTCTTTTATGCCGCAGTCCAGGGCGATAATAAGATTTGTCTTTTCTTCACGGGCTTTTTCTATTCCCTGGATGCTTATGCCATATCCTTCGCTAAAACGGTCAGGAATGTAATAGTAAATGTTGGAATAAATGTTTTGTAAAAACAAATAAACGACTGAAACAGCCGTAGTTCCATCCACATCATAGTCGCCATAAACCATGATTTTCTCACCTTTATCAAGAGCCTGAAAAATCCGGTTTACAGCAATATCCATATCCTTCATCAGGAATGGGTCGTGAAGCAACTCGGGTGAGGGATTGAAATATCTGTAAGCTTCGGTATAATCTCTGATTCCTTTCATAGCCATAAGAATCGCAATGTGCATGGGCACATCCAGTGAATCTTTCAGGAATTCAACCAGAGCGGGGTCTGGTTGCGGTTTCTTAATCCATTTGGTTTCAACTGTCATGTTTACAATTTTGCATATTTTTCAATCAGTACCTCGGCAACCTTTGGAACGCCTTCGGTAGCCGGCATTTCGTAGGCTTTTACAGGCATGCCCGTAACAACCTCAGGAATGTGTTTATCTACCAGATAAAAATCTACATTATTTTTAAGATAGTAAACCAGAGAAGCTGCAGGATAAACAGCCAGCCCCGTTCCAACCACTAAAAATATATCTGCCTGTGATACAATTCGAACAGCTTCTTCCATCATGGGAACAGCCTCGCCAAACCACACTACATGGGGTCTTAACTGATATCCTTTTTCGCAGGTGTCCCCGGGGTGAATGTCTTTGTCTCCCAGGTCATAAACTAATGAAGGGTCACCCGTGCTGCGGGCTTTCATAATTTCGCCATGAAGGTGAACAACATGAGTACTGCCGGCCCTTTCATGAAGATTGTCAACATTCTGTGTAATGATTACGACATCAAAGTATTTTTCCAGTTCTGCCAGGGTATAATGAGCTTTGTTGGGGCGGGCTTCTCTTACAGCCTTTCTCCGGATATTATAAAACTCCAGTACTTTTTTATAGTCTTTTTTCCACCCCTCCGGTGAAGCCAGTTCATAAGGATTGTATTTATCCCAGAGCCCACCTTTATCACGAAAAGTTTGAAGACCACTTTCGGCACTGATACCAGCTCCGGTTAGAACAACCAATTTTTTCATGCACCAATCAGCTTATCGACTTAACATTTTCATCCTCAATCATGGGTAATCGCATAAATTTTTGAAGTAGCCGGGCAACAGCCAGAACATCTTTTTCACAATATTTTACAATACGTTCCAGGTTTCCTTCCTGCCAGTAAACCCGCCATACATCTTCCCCACTGATATCATCTTTTGGGGTAGGAATATTAAAAACTGCACAGAGTAAATTCAAAGAAGTATAAGCTTTGTGGTCACCAAAGCGCCAGAGTTGCATGGTGTCCAGCAAATGCTCTGTTTCCCAGGGCTTTTTACCCCAGTTGTCCAGAGGCTTTGGAATTTCCAGACCTTGAGAAATATACCTTCTGGAGAGATAGGGATAGTCAAATTCTTTTCCATTGTGGGCACACAGGTAATTTTGATTCAAATCAAAATAGTTTTCCAGCAAAGAACTAAAATCGGAAAGTATTTTGACCTCGTCATCTCCGTAAAAGGATTTTATTCTGAATGTGAGGGTTCCATTTTCTTCATTGAAAATTCCAACTGAAATGCAAATAATTTTTCCGAATTCGGCATAAATTCCAGCGCGGGCATAAAGTTCATCCGGTGTTAAATTTTCTTCATTCCGAAGGTAAGATGCTTTAGTATCCCAGAGTTCACGAATGTGTTCGGGCATTTTATCGTAAGATGGATACTGGGGTACCGTTTCGATATCGATAAAAAACACTTTATGTAATGGAACTTTTTCCAGCATGGGCTTTTACATCTATTATTTAGCCGATTTTTCCGGACGAAAGTTAATAATTTGAAAGTTTTTATACTTAAGAAAAAATTTTTATTTTTGACTGAATGTTCAGTCAAAAATGCCACGTCCGAAAAAACAACTTGACCATATCAAAACGCTGAAGAAGAAAAAAATCATGGACACAGCCCTGGAGCTTTTTGCCTCTTATGGATACCATGGTACTACAATGGAAAAAATTGCTACCAGAGCGGGTGTTTCAAAAGGTTTGATTTACACTTATTTTAAAAATAAGGAAGACCTTCTTCTCGAGTTGCTGGAGTCGGGATTAGAGAGAATTTCAGAAAAGCTTGACCCCAATCATGATGGTGTTCTGGAAAAGCATGAATTGCTCCGATTTGTCCGGGTTATGTTTGAAGAATTACAAAATAATCCTGATTTGTGGAAAATGTACTTTGGACTGAGCTTTCAGAAAGATGTAATGGAGATAGCCCAGGAACGATTACAGAACAAAGTGGAGCCCATTTATAAAATGTTATATCAGTATTTTGAACAACAGGGCTATGCCAGACCCATGGTTGAAGCGGTATTTTTTGGTTCTTTAATGGATGGCCTGGGGTTCAATTTTATCCTGTCACCTGAAAATTTTCCCCTGGAAGAAATCATTGAAAAAGTTTTAAAAATGTATGACAAATAAATTGAAAATGAAAAAGTTATTGAGTGTTTTCTTATTGATAAGCTGGTGCGGGGGTGCCCTATCCCAGAGTGCCGAAGAAATTGTTCGTAAAGCCCATGATAAGCAAAGGGGTGAAAGCAGTTATGGAGAAATGTCCATGACCATTATTCGGCCGGGCTGGCAACGAACTATCAAAATGAAATCATGGTCTAAAGGCAAAGATTATTTTCTGATTTATATTACTTATCCTGCTAAAGAAAAAGGACAGGTTTTTCTGAAAAGAGGCAGGGATATGTGGAACTGGGTGCCTTCTATTGAAAGAACCATCAAACTGCCCCCTTCCATGATGTCACAGTCGTGGATGGGTTCCGATTTTACCAATGATGACCTGGTAGAACAATCTTCCATTGTCAATGATTTTGAACATAAACTACTGGGCAAGGTAAAAGTCAGAGATAAAATTTGCTGGAAAATTGAATTAATTCCCAAACCAGATGCACCCGTAGTGTGGGGAAAAATTATTTTATGGATTACAGTTGATAGTTATGACATCTGGGCCGCTGAGTATTATGATGAAGATAATTATCTGGTAAATGTGGAAAATGCCTATGATATTAAAAAAATGGGAGACCGTGAAATTCCTACACGCATTGAAATTGTCCCTGTAGATAAAAAAGGCCATAAAACCATACTGGAGATTATAGACATGAAGTTCAACATTCCTATTGATGAAAGTTTTTTCTCACTTCAAAACATGAAAAGGGTCAGATAAACATATAAATTTAGCATTATGGCAGGTCAGATAAAAATTGCCTGGAGAAATTTATGGCGTAATAAAAGAAGAACATTAATCACTATCAGCTCTGTGATGTTCGGTGTTATTTTATCTGCATATATGCGTTCGATGCAGGAAGGTACCTATGATTACATGGAAGAGCTGGCTGTTGGATTTTATTCGGGTTACATACAAATTCATGCAAAAGGATACTGGGAAAATCAAAAGTTGAACAATGCCTTTATTGACAGGCCGGAGTTACAGGAAATCATGGAAAGCGTCCCTCATATAAGTTCATTTACACCCCGTATTGAATCTTTTGCTCTGGCTAGTTCCAGTGATGTAACAAAAGGGGTATTGGTTCTGGGTATTCATCCGGAAAGCGAACACAAAACCACCCATCTTAAAGACAAACTTTATAAAGGAAGTTATCTTGCCCAGGGCCAGAAAGGAGTAATGGTTTCAGAAGGACTGGCCAAGTACCTGAAATTAGATGTTCATGATACACTGGTTTTGCTGGGTCAGGGCTATCATGGCGCCAGTGCTGCCGGGTTATTTCCTGTTGTAGGCATCATCAAACATCCCAATCCCCAGTTTAACCGCCAGATGGTATATATGAATTATCAGGATTGCCAGGAGTTTTATTCCATGCCCAACATGCTTACAGCTTATGCCATTATGGTTGATGATAACGATAAGGTTGCCAGGGTACAGCATGCATTGAAAGAAAAAATAGACCTCAACGAATATGAAGTGATGAACTGGGCTGAAATGCAACCGGTACTTGTACAGCAGATTGAAAGCGACAGGCAAACAGGTATCATTTTTAAAGGTATTTTATATCTGGTCATTGCTTTTGGCTTGCTGGGTACCATTATCATGATGGTAGCTGAAAGAAAAAGAGAATTTGGTGTTACACTGGCACTGGGAATGCAAAAAAGAACCCTCAAGCAAATTTTAATCATTGAAACTATTTTCATTGGCATGGTTGGGGTGGTTCTGGGAATAATTATTTGTTATCCCATTACCTATTATTTTTACCTGCATCCCATCAGATTTACAGGACAGGCTGCTGAAGCCATGTTACAATATGGCTTTGATCCGGTTATGAAATTCTCACTCGCCCCCTTTGTTTATATCAATCAGGCCATTACCATTTTGATTTTTTCACTGATTATTGCC
>CAYNBC010000026.1:0-12652 GCA_964395255.1 uncultured Sphingobacteriales bacterium
GGTTTATACCAGCTGGTGCTTAAATTGTTAAGGATGGTTAAAACTTCTGGGATGTCAGCAATAAAAAACAAATAAATAAGGAATTCTTCTAATTTTGTTATAAAAGAAAAAGTATGAAGCGTGTATTGGTAACAGGAGGAGCGGGATATATTGGAAGCGTACTTTGCCGCATTTTACTTAAAGAGGGCTATCATGTAACTGTTCTGGACAATCTTCGCTATGGAGGTGAAACTATCATTGAACTTTTAAATGAGAAGCAGTTTCATTTTATAAAAGGGGATGTCAGGAAAGAAGAGGATGTAGAAAAGGCTATTGCAGGAAACGAAGCAGTGGTTCACCTTGCTGCCATAGTTGGCGACCCTGCCTGTGCCAGAGAACCTGAACTTGCTACCGAAACCAATTATTATTCTACGCAATTGCTTTATAAGATAGCAGAAGCCCATAAATTGAATAAGTTTATTTTCGCTTCTACCTGTTCCAATTACGGTAAAATGAAAGACCCTGAGGCCTATGTGGATGAAAATTCAGAATTAAAGCCTGTTTCACATTATGCAGAAACCAAAGTAGCCTCCGAGAAATTCCTGCTTGGACAAAGCCGTTCCAACCATTGTAAACCTACCTGTCTGAGGTTCAGTACGGTTTATGGCCTGAGCCCGAGAATTCGGTTTGACCTTACTGTCAATGAGTTTACCAAAGAGCTTGCGCTGGGTCGTGAGCTGGTCATTTTTGGTGAGCAATTCTGGCGTCCCTACTGCCATGTTTATGACCTGGCAAGAAGTGTTTTAATTGCTCTTGCTGCCCCGGAAGACAAAACAGCTTTCGAAGTATTTAATGTGGGTGATACCTCTGAAAATTACACGAAAAAAATGCTTGTTGAGGAAATATTGAAACAAATTCCCGGTGGCAAAATAAAGTATGTTCACAAAGATGAAGATCCACGCGATTATAAAGTTTCGTTTGAAAAAATAAAAAATCAGCTAGGGTTTCAAATCCGTTTCAAAGTACCTGATGGTATTATGCAGGTGAAAAACATTATTGAGCAAGGATTTCTGATAAACCCTGACGACCCTAAATACCGGAATGTTTAAACATCATGGATACAAAATTTATTGACAGTTTTATTGATTTTGTTAGAGAATTGTTCAAGAACGATGGTTTTATTCCCCTTCATGAGCCTCGTTTTATCGGAAATGAAAAGAAGTATGTTAACCATACCATCGACACTACATTTGTTTCTTCAGTGGGCGAATATGTGACCCGCTTTGAAAAAGAAATAGCTGAATACTGTGGTTCAGGTTATGCCGTAGCGGTCGGCAATGGAACTTCTGCTTTACATATTGCCCTGATGCTGGGTGGTGTCAGGGAAGGTGATGAGGTGATTACCCAGGCCCTGAGCTTTGTGGCTACTTCCAATGCTATTTCCTATCTGCGTGCCCGCCCTGTTTTTGTGGATGTCGACAGGGATACCATGGGGTTATCTCCTGATAAATTGAATGATTTTTTTGAAAACCATTGCATCAGGAAAAAAGATGGCTTTTTATATAATATTCACACAGGACGAAGAATTTCGGCCTGCGTACCCATGCATACTTTCGGATTTCCATGCCGTATTGAAGAAATCAAACAAATCTGCGAAAAAAACAGGGTGGTTTTGATTGAAGATGCTGCTGAATCTATTGGTAGTTTTGCCGCAGGAAAACATACCGGTACTTTCGGATTGTTCGGCATATTAAGTTTTAACGGTAATAAAACCATTACCACCGGTGGAGGAGGAATGATTATCACTGCCGACCGTCATTTAGCATCGCTGGCCAAGCATATTACAACCACTGCCAAAGTTCCTCATCCATGGGAATATGTTCATGATAAAATCGGGTATAATTACCGCATGCCCAACATCAATGCTGCGCTGGGGTGCGCCCAGCTCGAAAGCCTGCCTTTCTTTCTTGAAAGAAAAAAATGGTTATCCCGGAAATATGCTCAATTTTTCGAAAATTCCCCTGTTAGATTTTATCAATATCCTCTTGAATATCAGCCCAATCACTGGTTGAATGCCATTATTCTGGATAATTATGAGGACAGAGAAAAGTTTTTGAAATATACCAATGAAAAGGGAGTTATGACGCGTCCCATCTGGAAATTGACCCATAAACTGGAAATGTTTAAAGATTGCTGGCACGATGGCCTGGAAAATTCCGAATGGCTCGAAAAAAGAGTGGTGAATATTCCCAGTAGTGTAATTTTGTAATAAAATGAATGCTTTAGAAATCATATTGGTAGGAGGAGGCGGACATTGTAAATCCTGTATTGAAGTGATTGAATCCGGTAAAAAATACAGGATTGCCGGGATTCTGGATGCTCGTCTAAAAAAAGGCGATAATTTACTGGGATACCCTGTTCTTGGATCTGATGAAGATGAGGACATCATTAACAAATTCAGGAACTTTCTTATCACGGTAGGCCATATTAAGGATGTATCTGTCCGGGTCAAATTATTTGAGTATTACCAATCCAGAAAAGTTCGATTTCCTGTTATTCTGGCATCCACTGCACAGGTTTCAAGATTTGCTACAATTCAGGAAGGAACCATTATTATGCACCATGCTCTGGTTAATGCCGGGGCGCGGATAGGCAGAAACAACATCATCAACAGCGGAGCTATTGTAGAACATGAAGTAACTACAGGTGACCATACTCAAATTTCTACATCATGTGTAGTTAATGGCCAGGTAACTATTGGTTCCAGATGTTTTATAGGTTCGAATGCTGTGGTCAATAACAACATAAGCATTTGTGACAATGTAGTAGTCGGGGCGGGAAGTGTGGTTATACATGACATAACCCAACCCGGAATTTATGCAGGCAATCCAGCAAGAAGAATCCAATGAAAAGTGTTTTTATCATAGCAGAAGCAGGAGTTAATCACAATGGCCGGAAAGAGCTGGCTTTTCAGATGGTGGATGCTGCTGCTCAAGCAGGCGCTGATGCTGTCAAGTTTCAAACTTTCAAAACAGAAAATCTTGTTACTACCTATGCTCCCAAAGCAGATTACCAGAAAAAAACTTTTCATGACAGGGATAACGGGCAATTTCAAATGCTTAAAAAACTTGAATTAAATGAGGAGGCATTTCGGGAAATAAAAGATTATTGTGAAAGTAAAAAAATTTTATTCCTGTCTTCTGCTTTTGACCTTGAGAGTATAAACTGGTTGATTCAACTGGGACTTCAGATATTTAAAATTCCTTCAGGTGAAATTACCAATCTTCCTTACCTGAGAAAAATAGGTCAACAAAATGGCAAGGTGATTCTTTCAACGGGCATGGCCACCATGGACGAAATCAGGGATGCTCTCAAAATACTTACTTCGGCTGGGACTGATAAAGAAAATATAACTGTTTTACATTGTCATACCGAATATCCTACCCCTATGGACGATGTAAATCTCAGAGCTATGCTCCATATCCGGGATGAGTTTGATGTAAAGGTTGGGTATTCGGATCACACAACGGGTATTGAAGTGCCCATAGCAGCAGTTGCACTCGGAGCTGAGGTTATTGAAAAACATTTTACACTTGACAGGAACCTGCCTGGTCCCGACCATGCTGCATCACTGGAACCAGACGAATTATCGGCTATGGTCAAAGCCATACGGAATATTGAAAAAGCACTGGGTGATGGTTTGAAAAAACCCAGCCCTCGCGAAATAAAAAACCGTATTGCAGCAAGAAAAAGCATTGTGGCGGCTAGAGATATCAAAAAGGGAGAGCCATTTACCGAAGAAAATCTTACTGTAAAAAGACCCGGTACAGGCATAAATCCCATGGAATGGGACAGGGTTGTCAACAGCATTGCTCCCAGGGACTTTAAAAAAGACGAACTGATAGAGTTATGAAAATTTGCTTTATAACAGGTAGCAGAGCTGAGTATGGATTATTGTACTGGGTTATGAAATCCATTCAAACAAGCCCCGACTTTCAATTGCAATTAATTGTAACCAACATGCACCTTTCCCATAAATTTGGCTATACCATTAACGAAATCATCAAAGATGGATTTAAGGTTGATTCCAGAATTCCCCTTTCGGATGAAGATAATGAGCTGGCACTTTCAGAATCGCTGGGTATATTGATGAAAGAATATGGTCGATCTTATCAACAATTAAAGCCTGATGCCATTGCTATTCTGGGAGACCGGTATGAGGTAATGGCTGCAGCCTTCTGTGCACAGCTTTTTCGTATCCCTGTCATCCATTTTCATGGTGGAGAGCTTACAAAAGGCTCCTTTGATAATGCTTTTCGCCATGCTATTACCAAACTAAGCCATTTGCATTTTACTTCTACTCTAGCCTACAGGAAAAGAGTTATTCAAATGGGGGAAAAGCCTGAAACAGTTTTTCATGTGGGCGCTCTGGGACTGGAATATCTCTACAAAACACATCTGTTAGATAAAAATGAGCTTGAAAAAGAACTGAATATTAAATTTAGAAAGAAAAATTTTCTGGTAACTTTTCATCCTGTTACCTATGAAAAAGATTCTTATAAGCAATTTGAAATACTTTTAGATGTCCTTGAAAATATGCAGGATAGCCTGATTATTTTTACACTTCCCAACTCTGACCCTGGTAATAGTCGAATTATTGAAAATATTCGAAGTTTTTGTAAAAAACATCACGACAGGGCTGTATCCTTTATTTCCCTTGGAAATTTGCGGTATCTGTCGTTGCTTAAGGAAGTGGATGCCGTTATTGGAAATTCTTCCTCTGGAATTATCGAAGCTCCTTCATTAAAAACCGCAACGATAAATATAGGTAGCCGCCAGAAAGGCCGCATCAAAGCGGAAAGTGTCATAGATTGCAAAGCGGAAAAAGAAGATATTCAAAACGCCATTGATAAAGTATATTCAGAAGAATTTCAAAAAGTCCTCCAGAATGTTGTAAATCCTTATGATGCCGGCATCCCCAGCGATAAAATTTTATCCGTTATCAGAAATTTTGATTTTACTACATGTCTTGAAAAGGATTTTTATGATATTTCTTTTTAATGAAAAGGAAATTTGAAATATTGACCCTCATACCTGCACGGGCTGGTTCCAAGGGAATCAAAAATAAAAACCTCGTGGAACTTGAAGGTAAACCATTAATTGTTTATACGATTGAGGCTGCAGTAAAGAGCCAGTTTGTTCAGGAAATTTACATTTCTACCGACAGCAAAGAAATTGCTGCAACGGGCGAGCCTTTCGGCATACATGTACAACGATTGAGGCCTCCTGAACTCGCTACTGATGGTGCAAAATCCATGGATGTTTTTATGGATGCTATTCATTATTATGAATCCATGGGAAAATTTTTCAGTCATATTCTGATACTACAACCCACATCACCACTAAGAACTTCCGAAGATATTGACAATGCCGTCCGGCTTATGATGGAAAAGCAGGCCAATGCTATTGTATCTGTCTGTAAAAACACCGAACATCCCTGGCTATCCAATACCCTTCCCGATGATTTTTGCATGAAAGACTTTATCAGACCTGAAGTAGTTCATAAAAACCGTCAGGAAATGCCTGTATTTTATCGTTTAAATGGTGCTATATATCTGGTATCTGTGGATTATTTGAAAAAACATAAAACATTTTACGGTCCTAAAACTTTTGCCTATGTGATGCCTCTCGAAAGGTCTGTTGACATTGATGAGCCGGTTGACTTGCTACTGGCCGCCCAGCTGTTAAAGATTAAAAATGATAAAAATGAAAGACTTTAAACATTTGCTTATTGACAAAGATAAAGATATAGCTGAAGCCATACGTCAGCTGGATAAAGGTGCCAGAAAGAATCTATTCTTAGTGGATAAAAACGATAAACTCTTTGGAACTCTTACCGATGGAGACATCCGAAGATGGATAATAAAAACAGGCAAACTGGAAGGCAAAGTAAACGAAATAGGTAACCGCAATCCTTTTACCGTCAGTCCTGGCTTTGACCTTTCATTTCTAAAACAAAAAATGATTGAAAAGAATATAGATGCCGTTCCGGTGATTGATGAACAGGGGCAAATTCTGGAAATATTATTCTGGGAGGAAATTTTTGGAGACACAACCCGGCCAATATACCGTCAGATTGATGCAGAAGTGGTAATCATGGCAGGAGGGAAGGGTACGCGGCTTGACCCGTTTACAAGAATTTTACCCAAACCCTTGATTCCGGTAGGTGAAAAAACCATTGCCGAGATTATCATGGAGGAATATTCTCATTATGGAATAAAAAGATTTTACTGGTCTATCCATCACATGGCCAATATGATTAAAGCTTATTTCGAAGAAAGCCAATTTCCTTATGAAATCAGATATCTTCAGGAAGACAAACCCCTGGGTACTGCCGGTTCGCTAAGGTTTTTGAAAAATGAAATAAATAAGAGTTTTTTTGTTTCCAATTGCGACATTCTGATAAAAGAAGATTATTATAAAATTTTTGATTTTCATAAAAGCGGAAATTTCGAGCTGACTCTTGTTGCATCCATGATGAATTACACCGTACCTTATGGTGTATGTGAATTAAAAGAAGAAGGTTCACTGGAAAAAATCATTGAAAAACCTGAATTTAATTTTCTGGTCAATACAGGGATGTATATTGTAGAACCTGCCTGTCTGGATTTGATTCCTGAGAATAAATTTTTTCATATAACACATCTGATTGAAAAGCTCCGGCTGAAAAACAGAAAAGTAGGTGTTTATCCTGTGCCTTCTACAGCTTATCATGATGTAGGTCAATGGGAACAATACCGGGAAACCATTAAAAAATTGGGGTATTGATGAATCTGGTTTTCCACATAGGTTATCCCAAAACGGCAACTACCTTATTGCAGCGGCATATATATCCTGCATGGGAAGGTGTAAATTATATTGATCATTACAAAAAAGAAAACAAATGGTTGCTTGAACTAAGGTATGTTAACGAACCTGACTTTGAGGCATCTTTGTATGTTGAAAAACTCAGTCAACTAATTCAACCCGATAAAGTTAATGTCATTTCTATAGAAAGCTGGGTTGGAGATGTGTTTAAAAGGGGTTTCAATACCGTCCGCAATCTTAGATACCTTAAAAGTATTGCCCCGGAAGCACGAATTATTATTACTATCAGGGAACAATGTTCCATGATAGAAGCCATTTATAAACAATATGTTAATCAGGGAGGAACATGTGGTTTTCAGGATTTTTTGTCATTACCACCACCCAAACCCGTTAGTTTCGATTTTTCCTACCTTAACTATTACCGGATTTTTGAACTGTATGAGAAAGAATTCGGGCAAAATCATGTTTCTATCATTCCCTATGAAATGATAAAGTCAGACCCAGAGGAATTTCTTCAAAAGCTTGCAGAAATGATGGGCAGTAAAACATTGCCCCGTAAGGATATGTCTTTAAAGGTGAATCCGTCTTTGTCCGGGTTGGCTTTGAATATTTTACGCTTGTCCAATTATTTTTTAAGCACACCTCTGCAGCCCTGCAATCCGGTGCGTATTTCGTTTCTACACCCTCGACTCAGGAAATTTCTGCAAAAAAACTTTCAGGGTAATTCCCGTATTTCTTTGATAAGCCCTGAGCAAAAAGCCTATTTTCAGGATTTGTACCGGGAATCGAATCGATTACTGGTTCAAAAGACAGGTTTGGACCTGGCTTCTTATGGTTATGCATTGTGATGATTATTTATGGCATTCCGTGATACATTAAAGCACTTTTCCAATTATTTTTCAGCCAATGCTGCAACAAAGGCACTGGGGTTTATTTCCATTCCTGTCCTGACAAGGCTATTAACTCCTGCCGAATACGGTATTTACAGCGTCTTCCTTACCTATGTGGGTATGTTCGTTATTATTATGCCCTTGAATGCACATTCTGCTATCAGTAGATACTGGTATGAGGAAAAAGATGACTTTGACCGTTTTTTAGGTACATCTATTTTGCTCGCTCTGATTAGTTTTGGTGTCACCAGTCTTGTTCTGATAGTATTTAAAAAACAGCTATCTGCTTTCATGCAGATTGACGAAATCCTTTTATTGCTTTTAATTCCATTTGTTATCCTGAGGCTTGTGGGATTGATTTTTAACCAGGTCTTTATTCCGCAAAGAAAAAGTAAAATGATTGCCCGTTATGAGGTAATCAAAGCTTACGGTGGTTTTGCCCTGGGAGTTGCTTTGATTTTTTTATTTCAATCCCATAGATATTATGGTGTTATTGCTGGCCAGTTGATTATTTTATTTCTGGTCAGCCTTTTTATGATAAATAAGTTAAAACCTTATTTTTATGCTGTTCTTAATAAAGGACACCTGAAATACATTCTAAAGTATTCCATGCCGCGCCTGCCACATGCTTTAAGCGGGATTATCCTGGCTCAGTTTGACCGCATTATGATTAAAGGTTATAATGGAAGTGAGGATGCAGGGCTTTACAGTCTGGCTTATAATATCGGTATGCTGCTTTCTGTATTTATCATTGCTTTGCTACAGGCATGGACTCCTGATTTTTACAAATCCATGAACAATAAGGATTATAAAACGCTGGATGCCGATATTCATAAGGCTTTCCGCCTTATGCTCCTGGGAGGTATGGGGTTAATGCTTTTTGGTCCTGATGCAGGTCTGATACTGGCAGGAAAAGAATTTCATGCTTCTTTAAAAATAATTCCTCTCATTGTGACAGGATATGTTTTCTGGGGCTTATGGGGATTTTTCAGCCGAAGTATATCCTATTCTTACAAAACAATCTGGCTTTCAGTGGTATCCCTTTCGGCAGGTATGGTTAATATTATTTTAAATGCCATTTATATACCCCGTTATGGTTATGTTGCGGGTGCTGTTACAACGGTTGTTTCTTATATTCTGATGGCAGCTCTGGGTTGGTTTATTACCAAATATATTCTTAAATTACATGTGATGCCCATGTTCCGGTTTGCATGGCTTATTATTCTGATGGTGGTCTTTTACCTGCCTGTCATCTATTTCCCTGCGTGGAATATCCCTCTATTTCCGGCCATTTTACTCAAGTTCGTTATTTTCGTTTTGTTCGGTGTTATCATTTTCTATAGTTATCGCCATGGTTTTCTGGAGATATTAAGGAAGTACATGAAAATGTAATGAACTGGAAAGGAAGAAATAACATGCTTCAACTTCTACAGGATTTCGAAAAGGAATTTCCGGTAGAAAAGCTGGTTTATAAGGGGTTGAGAATATGGCCATATATAAGGATTTATCTTGTTTATGCATTGACGAAAGAAAAAACTTTTTTTACATCTTCCAGGGTTCGTCTTTTATTAAGGATTCTCAAACAAATCAGAAATCTATTTGAGGCCATTACCGGCTGGAGCCACAGAGCCAGGCCATTGAGAAAAATAGCAAAAAACAGTTTCTTATTTATCTCGGAGGATAAAACCCGGAATTTTCATTTTGACGGAAAAGATTATCATATTTATGAAGAAAGCTGGAAATATCTGACCCATTCGCTGGGGAAAACTGAGGTGCTTGAGTTTGTACAGCATCCGGAGCTCCGGTGCAAGCAGATGCCCGTATTTATGAATGTGTTGATTTTACGGGCATTTCTTCTTTATTCATTTCATCAGATTTTTTCCTATAAGAAAAATTCTATTCAAGGATGGAATGAATTCAAAGCTGCTATTGAAGAAAAAGGCATAAACCTTCCATATGATGAAAAAACATGGATTAAAAAACTGGAGATATTACTTCATCGAAGCCAGGTAGCTTACCGCTTCCTTAAAAAAAACAGACCACAGGCAATGGGTTTTGTAGCATACTTTTCCGATATGGTGTTGCCTTTTATACTGGCAGCTCACAAACTGAAAATACCGTCTGTTGAATTGCAACACGGTATCTGGAGCTTTAATAATCGCTTCGGGCGGTTGCCTGCCGGGTCTTACGAATTGATTCCTGATTATTATTGGTGCTGGGGGATCTCATCTCGTAGGGAGCTGGACTCACTGGCCCATCATCCCATGCATAAGGTAATTGTGGCAGGTTTTCCCTGGTTGAATTTATGGTCGGGAGAAAAGTCTGAATTTTTATCCAGGTCGGAAAAACTCTACGATTCCCATCTTTTCCATGCGAATAAAAAAAATATTCTTATCGCTCTTCAACCGGAGAAAGAGCCTTTTCCTCGTCATTTAGTTGAACTTATGCAAAAGAATCAGGGAAATTTCTTCTGGTGGGTTAGGCTACATCCTTTTATGAAAAACCGTAAAAATGAGTTGACAGATTTTCTGGATAAAAAGGGGATAGAAAACTATGACCTAATCCATGCAACGACATGGCCATTATATTACATTTTAAATAAAGTAGATGCTGTATTGACCATGTGGTCGACCGTTGCCTACGAAGCTGTAGCCTTTCAAAAAACAGCCATTGTTCTTCATCCTATGGGAAAGGAATTTATGCAAAGCCAAATAGAAAAAGGAATCATCTTTTATGCTGAGAATATAAAGAGCCTGGAGAAAATTTTGCAAAACCTGGATGTGCACAGACCAACGGCTTCTTCAGAATTTCTACAACCCGTGGATGATAAATCCATGGAGGAAATAGCGGCTTTGTTTAAGGGTAAAAATTAGCCTCTATAAGCTACATTTTTATGAGGTGTACTTGCTATATGCTTTTTCGTATTTTTCAGGGTATTTTTTCCTGAGGTAGTTCGGACCATGAATTCTACGGGTAAAGGAGTTGAAATTTTTCTGTCGGAGAATACCCAATAAATTTTTGTTTTTCAGAAGGTTAAGATAAGCTCTTAGTTGCTCTTTTTCAGTCTGGTAATGGTTAAAAACAAATTCATTGATTGACTTGAAGCCACACTCTTTATAATATTCCCCGAAAACCTTGAATTTTCCCCAGCCGGTGGCCATATAGGCGAGTTCTTTATCTATGCTTTTAGCTTTTTCGAGCCTTTCATATTCTTTGGCTCCTTCAAGATAATATTTCTTTGTCCATCGCGGATATACGATGTTTGGATATTTTTTGGATAAAGATTCGGGATTCAGACCTTTCTTTTCGAGTAATTTCCAGAACCGCTGACCTTCAAAGGATATTATGGGACGACCGTCTTCAAAAAATCCTTCAGGCTTTCCTTCCACTTCTATGAGCGTCTTTAGTAAAGGCAATTCAAGTTGAAATTCTTTGCTTAACTCAATAATTTCATTCTCCAGAAGTTTCCGGTTGGATTTATGAATGGGTCTTGTTGAACCAGCTTCTTTGTCGGTTTTGCTTTTCGGCTGGATGGATGTATCTCTTGTTTCTTTTTTATCCCTGCCCGAACTTTCTTTTACATCTTCCTCTTTTTTTCTTGTGAGGGTGATTACGGTTTTGTTGGAAGCCGTGAACTCCGGTGTGTTTTTCAGGTAATTCAAATATTCCTGTAATCTTTTGTTCAGTTCTTTTGAGCTGGTGGTGTCTTTAGGTGTGAGAGAGAGTTGCCCTGGAAATTCTTCAATAAACTGTGTATAAGTAGGAAAGGCAAAGCGTACTCTGAGTTTGTTTGCCAGCTTGATAATTGCCAGTAAAATCTGATGACGGTATTTTAACTCCAGATCCCAGGAGGGAGCTATAAAGAAAATATAAACCAGAATATCGAGGGACCAGCTACCCATTTCGTTCAATTCTACAATAAAATAATCTTTTCGGGTATGTGGGTGCATTTGTACAATTTTCCTGATACCTTCAACAAAAGCCTCTATTTTTTCAGGTGGAGTATCGTAGGTAATGGAAATTTTCGTACTTAATCGCCTGTAGGCTCGTGCACCCATATTGTCAATACTCTGATCGGCCAGTTTGCTATTGGGTATGGTAACAAGTGAATTTTTGAAAGTCCTTACTTTGGTTGAACGAAAACCCACTTCTTCAACAGTCCCGTCCACATCATTACTAATTATCCAGTCGCCAATTTGAAAAGGTTTGTCCAGAAAAATCATAATGGAGCCAAAAAGATTTTTAACCGTATCCTGAGCTGCCAGAGCTATGGCCAATCCACCAATGGATACCCCAGCCAACAGAGCTGTAATGTTAATATTCAGATTTTGAAGAATGAATAAAATACCGATGATGACAACGCATATTTTGAGGAATCTGTTTACGATAGGTACAAGCTGGTCATCAAGAGTGCTTTCGGTCTTTTTAGCCAGTTTGTTGAGGTAAGCTCCCAGGACATCCACAAGTTTGTAAAATATCATCATGGCAAAGAAGTAAATAAAAGCAACAAAGATTTTCTTTGCCGTTAAATTGGCTTTAACCGAGAATTGAAGTAGAGGCCATAGATATATGGCGAGTATGTTAACTATTAACAAGCTGAATGGACGAGCTGCCGGTTTAATAACTTTTTTTGCCAGGTCTACCGCGAGAAATCGATATACCATCCTGTACATGATGTAACCGAAAATCCAGACAAGTAACTTGTAAATTATGGTCAACACCAATATGATAAAAATAATGCCCAACCATTGCCAGGTGAAGAAACCCAGAAAATGTTTGTTTTTAATGGAAGGAAATAATTTTACCAGTAAATCCTCGCCCCACGGGAATATTTTTTTGTAATAAACGGGGACCCATTGACAGGTTTCACGGCTAAATACCCATTTTTTTCCTTTTTTAACAAGATAAATCTCAGG
>CAYNBC010000026.1:12662-13397 GCA_964395255.1 uncultured Sphingobacteriales bacterium
GGATAATCTTTGAAAAGAACATAACGGTAGGACAACGATGAACTATCAAAGTAATCAGGATTATCGGGTATTTTTGAAAATTCAACATAGAGTCCACGGGAATCCAGAATTTTTTTTAGTTGAATGGCAACATCTTGAGCTCGAGATGGAAAAGAGTCATACAAATCCATGGATTGAGCTGCTTTTTGGGGGCGATAACTGTCTGGCATCAGGTTTTTTATAAGATTGTAGGTGCTACTTCTCGGGGATTCCAATGTTTGGGCAATAGATGAATAACTGAGCAGAACAATAACAAAAAGAAAATATTTTCTCATGAAAAGTATTTTTTTCAAATGTAAAGAATTGATTCGTAAAATCAAATTCAAAAATCAAGAGCCTCCCACCGGATTTGAACCGGTGACCTACTGATTACGAATCAGTTGCTCTACCACTGAGCTAGGGAGGCTTGATTAGTGGGGCAAAATTAGAGCTTTGAATCATTTCTGCAAAGCCATGCCTTTTATTTCGATTACATTTTTACCTCATTCATACAAACACACACGGAACACCACATCTTTATCGGGTAAAGGTTCTTAAATTAATTATAACTTTGCATACAAGATGAAGGTCGATAACATAATATCAACATTAAAAACCACCCGCCAGCTTTTTTTCTTGCTTTCTTGTTTTTTCATCCTGCCGTATCATACTCTACAAGCCCAGAAACAGGGAAATATATGGTACTTTGGAAAATAT
>CAYNBC010000027.1:0-285 GCA_964395255.1 uncultured Sphingobacteriales bacterium
GTTTTACTCTAGTCAGTTTTGAAATTAGTTTTACCCCTAGATGATGCACTCTGGAATTGAACACAATCAATATAAGTAACAACAAAAAGATAACATAAAATAGGCTATAAAATAATTTATTCTCAAGGCTTAAAAGTGCAGGAAAACCCCAGACCAAGCCCGATATAATGGCTACTATTTGCGCTTTGAATGAAATAATAACGGTTTCGGTCAGACTTTTCTTTAACAGGTTAGATATAAAACCTGCACGGCCAAGAATAACAACGACTTTACCCGGAACATATT
>CAYNBC010000027.1:295-6326 GCA_964395255.1 uncultured Sphingobacteriales bacterium
GGTAAATACATACCGCCCCTCACTAATCAGGGAATGTTGAAATGAAGATATCAAACCATGCTGTTGAAGAATAATTTCCCATGCCCATGGGGATATGATAAATCCTGACCATAACAGAATAAGAGAAAGTACGAGCCATTGGCCATGAAATTTTGTTTGCTTGATTTCCGAAAAATCGGTTTTAGCCAGATACAGAATTAAGAACAGGATGGATAAATAAAGGAGAATCTGTAAAAAAATCTTTAACCTGCCTTTCATGATTAGATTTTATAAAGACGCTCGTTATCCTGCATATCCATCCACATGGCAAAAAACAGGGATTGAAGCCCGGAAAGGAGTAAAAATACCAACAACAACATGTAACTACTTGACAAAACAGGGCCTTTGGTGAAGATGGCAGGGAATCCTTTGATTAAAAACAAAATGCTGATAATCAAAAGAATGAAATGAAAATGATAGAAAAGAAAAAGAGGGTGGAAATCTTTGAAGAGGTATTTTATATATAAGCGTCTGATAAATCCGTATACCAGCAGAAATGAAATGGCTGGAATCACTTTCCAGATTTTCATTTTGGAATTTTCACCCACACGGTAAACAGGCTTGATGGGTACTTCTTTTACTTTGCAAAAGGCAATATTCAATCTGACCAATAAGTCATTGGGCATTCCGTATTTTTTAAAAATCCTGTCGAGGCGAATGGCTTTTAAAGCTTCCAGAGAAATGGCGGTATAGCCGCATTGTGTATCTGAAACATGCCAGTATCCGGAAGCAATTTTTGTCAGTACCGAAAGTATTGCATTTCCTAAATATCTGATTTTAGGCATGACCACCCATGCTCCCTGATGAAATAAACGATTTCCTTTTACATAATCTACCTCTCCAATACATACAGGTTCGACAATGGTTGGGAGTTCAGCCGGGTCCATTTGACCATCTCCGGCCATCACGGCCGTACAATCAATGTGGTGGTCTTTACACCATTTATAGCCTCTGGCAATAGATGCACCTACTCCGGAATTTTTTTCCAGACTAATAAGTACATAGCGGGAGTCTTTACTTGTCTGAAATATTTCTGCAGGGCCGAAATTTTTTAATTCTTCCTTGTTGATTAAAGCTGCCACCTTTTCTGCATATCTAAATTCTGGTCGTGAATCTGTAGAAGTATCTATTTCGGGTAAAGGCCGTTTAACATCATTTTGAGCGATAAATTCACGGCAAACGGTTTCCGTGTTATCACTGGAACCATCATTAACAATGATGATACGGTCAACAAAATCTGGCATAGTCTTCAAAACGCGTACGATTTGTTTTTCTTCGTTATAAGCAGGAACTACTACGGCAACTGACTTTCCCTTAAACATTTCAAACTTTTTTCTAACAAAGGCAAATATATGTAATTTTGGTCTTGAACATTTTGGTGATGGAGTCAAAGAAATCGTTGTTTGTTCGCATTCTGTATTTTTTAAATCCTAGAATTCCCACAAAAGGTTTGTATTTCGTTGCTGCACTGGTGTGGTTTTATGCGGGTTTAAAACTGGGCAAAATCAGCTTGCATATATTTACTACAAACCCTCAATCATCGTGGTGGCATTACTTTCTGGGCATACTTATTTATTTTCCGTTTTATTATTATGTATTTTTCAAAGTAAGCCGGAAACATACACTTAGAATAGCCAACAAACCCCAGAAATTAAGTTGCATGTTTAGTTTTTTTGATTGGAAAAGTTACCTGATAATGGGATTTATGATAAGCATGGGGATTATGGCAAAAAAAATTCCGGGAACACCTCAAATTCCTCTTGCAATCCTTTACCTCTCCTTGAGTATGAGCCTTCTCAGTTCGGGTATATACTTTTTAATTGCAGGTATTTTTAATGCATGGATTATTCGTAAACTTTCAAATATCAAAAAATGAGAGTACTTGTTGTATTGGTTTTATTCGTATCAGGGCTTGTGAATGCCTGGTGTCAATCGGAAAATAAGCAGGATTCCAGAAAGAAAAAAGATAATGAATATTTGACTTATTTTGAACAATCAGGATACAAACAAACACCTGATTATGAACAGACTATTGCGTTTTGCAAAAAACTGGCTGAAGCTTCGGAATTTGTAACTTATACAAGTTTCGGTAAAAGTGCCCAGGGAAGAGATTTACCGCTCTTAATTGTGGATTTTGATGGTTATTCCGAACCTCGTGAAGTGAAGCAAACAGACCGGCTTGTACTTCTTGTTCAGGCTGGAATTCATGCCGGAGAAATTGACGGCAAAGATGCAGGATTGATGCTTTTACGGGACATGGTTATCAACGGGAAAAACAGTAATGTTTTGAGAGGTGTTACATGGTTATTCATACCTATTTATAATGTAGACGGTCATGAATACCGATTCGGGCCTTACAATAGAATTAATCAAAACGGGCCTGAGAAAATGGGTTTCAGAACTACAGCCACCAATCTTAACCTGAACAGGGATTATTTAAAAGCCGATGCAGTTGAAACCCGTGCATGGTTAAAATTATTTATGGACTGGTTGCCCGATTTTTTTGTAGATATACATGTGACCGATGGTGCAGATTATCAGTATGTTCTAACTTATTCTATGGAAATATTTGCCAACCCCAATCCCATGCTGAGCAAATGGCAAAAAGAAAAATTTATTCCTTATCTGGAAAAAAGTATGAAAGCGGATAAATATCCCATTATCAATTATGTGGCGTTCCGGAACTGGCATGACCCCCGCAGTGGATTAAGGGTATGGGGGGGAAATCCTATGTTATCCCATTCCTATGTAGCTTTTCAAAACAGACCTTCTCTTTTGATTGAAAATCACATGCTGAAAGATTATAAAACCCGTGTTGATGCAACCTATAAGTGCCTTGTTCATATCATGGAATATCTGAACAGGCATTCCAGGGAAATCAAAGAATTGAATGTAAAATCCGACCTGTATGTGGCCAGTGAGGAATTCAGAAAACTACCTTATCCTTTACAATGGAAAGCTACATCGGACAGTGTCTTAATTGATTTTCTGGGTTATGATTATCAGGTTGTTAAAAGTGAATTAACCGGGGGTGACTGGTTTCAGTATTCGAAAAAACCAAAGACATTTCAGATTCCTTTTTTCAACCATCTGGAACCTTCTGTCAGGACTACTGTTCCGGAAGCCTATATTGTACCTGTTGAATGGAATCAAGTTATTGAATTGCTTGAATTACATGGTGTTGTGGGGAAAAGGTTGAAAAAACCGGTTACTCTTACTGTTCAAACTTACCAGTTCGACAATGTTAAATTTTCATCTACACCTTACGAGGGAAGGCAACAAATTTTATCGTATTCTTATGAGATTGTTGAAAAAGAAAAAACATACCAGCCTGGAAGTTTTATTATTGATATGTCGCAGGGAGCTGCCCAGCTAGCCCTTCATGCCCTTGAACCTGATGCTCCCAGTTCACTGTTAAGGTGGGGGTTTTTTAATACCATCTTTGAACAAAAAGAATATGCAGAGTCTTATGTAATGGAAAAATTGGCCAGAGAAATGCTGGAAAATTCTTCGGAACTTAAGCAGAAATATGAAAAAGAAGTAAAAGGTAATCCCGATTATAACAGCCCGTTTAAAATTTTGAACTGGTTCTACAAGCATTCACCTTATTGGGATGATAGGATTAATGAATATCCCGTAGGCAAGATAATGGACCGAAAAATACTTTCCAGCCTTCCTATGGAATAATTATTTTCTGAAAGGGTGAAAAATAAAATTTGCCCCTTTTTCTGATAAAAGCAATACGCAAATGTAATCGGAAGGGGGCTTGTAAATTTTTTTGAAATCTTCAACTTTTTCTTTCAGGATGATGTTTTTTTCGATTAAATCTTCAAGGGTTGTAACCGAAATATGCCAGTCGGTCTGGTAATAATTACGGTCCAGTATGAGCTCGCCCAAAGGAATTTCATTTTCGTGAGCTATAAAAACAGGATAAAATGAAATTCCTTCCTTGATAATTTCATCACTGACTTCCTTGATGGAATCGTTGTGGAATTCAAGGATATTTTTTAACGAATTCAATATTTCCGTAGCTTTTCTCATGATTTTAATAACAGTGATACAACATTTTCGACATGCATGGTATGAGGAAACATATCAAAAGGTTGAATTTTGTCGCAAATATATTTTGAATTTAAAAGTTTGATATCCCTTGCCTGGGTGGATGGATTGCAACTTACATAAATAATTTGTCTTGCGCCTGACTCCAGAAGGGCTTTAGCAACACGGGGATGAAGCCCTGATCGGGGTGGGTCTGTAATGATGACATCCGGGGGAGGATAGGCCTTGAAAAATTCTGGATTTAGTAGCTCTTCGGCCATTCCCGTAATGAACTCAATGTTATCGATATTATTCATCTGAGCATTGATTCGTGCTTCATCGACAGATGCTGATACCGATTCTATTCCTATAACACGGCTGGCGTGTTCAGCAAGATAAATACCTATGGAGCCAGTTCCTGAATAAATATCATAAATGACTTTATGTTCTTCCGGGAGAAGAAAATTTTTAATGCATTCGTACAATTGAAGGGTCTGAAAAGTATTGGTCTGGAAGAAGGATTTTGGCCCTACCCGGAAAATAAATTTGCCTATTTGGTTTTCTATAAATGGCTTACCTGAATAATATATGGGTTAGAGGTCCGCTAATGAATCGTTTCTTTTTGTATTGATAAAATAATACAGACTGGAAATATTCGGGAATCTGTCGGTTAAAGCTCCTAAAATGTCATCGATTTTATTTTTCTCGGGTTGAGCAAAAACCATGATGACCATGACCTGCTCAGGTTCAGCTGTCCGAATAATAAGGTTTCGTAAAAAGCCCTGATGTTTTATGAAGTTGTAGAATTCATAATCTTTGAGAAGGGCATATTCCCTTACAAAGTTTCTTATTTCGTTTGATATATTTTCCTGCAAGAAACATTGTTCAATATTCAAAACTGTATCGAAGCGACCTGGAAGATGAAATCCCAGTCCTTTACGAGTTTCAACATTAGTATTATTATCAATTTCTTCCTGCGTAATCCATCTACGGGCAGAGAAGGTAAATTCAAGTTTATTTCTGTAAAAATCTATGCGAGGTGAGGGGATAACAGGGGGAACATCAGGGTTATTGATGCCTCCGATTCTGCTGAGGTTGTCATAAATGAATTTTCTTTTCCATTTCAGCTGCGCTTCATAACGGTAATGCCTGAGTTTGCACCCTCCACAAATACCAAAATGCTTGCATGATGGGTTTACTCTGTCGGGGGATGATTCCTGAAAATGTACAGGAATAGCCTCCCAGATTTTTTTTGTTTTTTTTATCAATTTTATGTCAACACAATCACCGGGTAAAGTATTACGGACGAAAACTACTTCTCCATTAATCTTTGCAATGCCACGTGCATTTACATCCAGATCTATAATTTCTGTACTTTTTATGACCTGGTTTTTTTCCAGAGGTTCAAGTTTCATTTTATTAAGGGAAGGGGAATTATTTTGCCATTTTGACGACCTGTGTTAACATATATTTAAACATGGGAGGCTCAATGAAGCCTGTCTCCTGAAAACGCTTTCCTGTCTCAGGGATATAAAAAACCGTAGTGGGAAATGCCACTTTAGGATTGGGCTCCAATGTAGAAGTATTCAATAGAAAAGCCAGAAATTGCATGCCGTTATATTCTTTTCCATCTACTTTAAAGATTTTATCTTTTTCCCTGCCTGGATTGAATTTTACAGGTACATAACTAGCATTTATTATTTTAATGATTTTTTTGTTTGTATAAGTCTCTTTGTCCATTTTCTTGCAAAAAGCGCAATTGTCGGAAATGATATCCACAAGGATTAGTTTATTTTCTTTTTTGGCTAATTGATATCCTTCTTCCCATGAATACCATTTTATCTGGTCTTGAGATATTGCATGAAATGAAAGGCTAAAAATGAAAACTGAAATCAGGGAAAATATTCTCATGCCACTAGTTTTGGACAAATTTAAGAAATATCCTATTGTGCAG
>CAYNBC010000027.1:6336-13271 GCA_964395255.1 uncultured Sphingobacteriales bacterium
AACGTGAACAAGTCATTTATTACAACGAACCAGTTCGGGATTGAATTTGACAGGAATAAAATGCTCATTAATCAAATCAATAACTTCTTTTTTGGAATAAGTATCTCTGTCCATTTTTTTACACCATCCACACCAGTCGGTATACATGTCAATAAGTAATATTTTACCTGTTTCTTTAGCTTTAGGATAGCCTTCGTTCCAGCTCAGCCATTTCAGTTTTTCTCCCTGCTCTGGCCTGGAAGCTTTTTGACTGGATTGTGCAAAGGTTATCAATTCGAACGACAGGAGAATTAGAATTAAAAGAGGTATTGACGCAAATCTTCTCATAGCAAATTTTTACAAGCAATTATCAAAAGTCATTCCAACATATGTAATTATTCAAATGTTTATTTGATGAATAAAACCATGCTTTTTAACAAAACAATAATAAAATATTTTAGGGTTTTAAAAAATTTTTCATCAGATGATTGTAGATGATTTGAGTACCTCCGGCATGGTTACGGATAAAATCACCGGCCTTTTTACCTGCCTCTTTACGGAAAGCTTCATCCAGTAGCATTCGTTGAGTAATGTTTTCCAAATCCTGATAATGTCGTATTAGAAAACCTCCTCCTGTCTTGAGCAAGCTCAGAGCTTCATGAAAGTTTTCGTGTTTGTTGGGTCCGAAGATAACAGGTATGGAAAAAGTGGCAGGTTCCAGGAGGTTGTGAATACTGGCATCGAAACCGCCACCTATCAGTGCCATATCGGCATAACGGTAAAGGTATTGCAATAATCCGATTGTATCTATTACAAGTACTTTTTTATTCTTCAGTGAAGAATCAGCCGGGATTCGACTCCATAGGGCATAAGGCACATGAATTTTTTTCTTCAGATTGTTAATTCTTTCAGCTGAGACATCATGGGGAGCTATGATAATTTTTATTTCCGGAAATTTTTCAATGAGTGTTAAGAGATAGTTTTCCTCAGTGGGGTAGGTAGAACCTCCGATAACTAAAAAGTTATTTTGTTTAAATTCATCAATATGAGGAATATGTTTTTCGAGGGCTTCGTTCAGTATTTGATAAGCCCGGTCAATACGGGTATCCGGTGCATACATTACATGATTAATTCCTTTTTCTTTCAATATTTTCACAGATTCCTGGTTTTGAACAAATAAATAATCGGGCATCTGTAAACATCTGTGTAACACACCGCTCCAATTTTTCAGATAAACATCCTGCCTGTTGAATATGGCAGAAATAACAACAAGTGGAATTTTTTTTGTTTTTAAGATCAAAAAGTAATGATACCAGAAATCATATTTCACAAATATGGCCAGGCGTGGCTGGACAGTTTCGATAAAATTCCGGGCGTTGGATTTAAAATCCCAGGGCAGATAGCATACTGCATCCACAAGTGCATAGTTTTTTCTGATTTCATATCCAGAAGGTGAAAAAAAGCTCAGAATAATTTTAAGATGGGGCTGCTCTTTTTTTAGCAACTCAATCAGAGGCCTTGCCTGTTCGAATTCCCCGAGGGAGGATACATGTATCCACACAGGATTTGAATTCTGTACCGGGATTATATCCTGTTGCCAGTTTTTTCTTCCCTGTACCCATTTTTTGGCTTTATCATTAAAAAGAGAAGCCACACGAGCGTAAAAGAAGTAAGTTCTTAAAAAAAGGATGTAAAAAAAATAGGTAATAGGAACGAATAAATGCTTCATAATTCCGGTTTAATTGACATAAAACTCATCGGGTGCTCTTTTGTAAACGGGAATGTCAAGGGTTATGGAAAAGCCCGCAAGGATATCAAGCCTTTTCTGATTATCAGGGCCAAACTCATCGAAATTCCAGCTTCTGCGGTTTTTAGTAAATGCTTCCATAAAATCCAGACTGAACCGGAAATTGCCCAGGTTGTAATTGGAAAAATGTTGATACCCTATTGACTGCACCCACATAATTCCATTGGATAAGCGGTCATATCCTTTACTGTACTCTCCTTCTAACTGAGGAAGGCTGACCAGACTTCGCTGATAATTAAAAAATATTTTGTGTTGAAGAAGCCCGGCACCTACCTGAAGAATGATTCCTGAATTGGGATTGGGTCCTATGACATTCCAGATTTTACCCAGAGAAACATAAGTCCAGAAACCTCTTTCTTCAAAATCAATGGGTTCCATAGTCCCCTGACCATTGATCAAATAGCCTTTTGAAGAGGAAATATAATTAAGCATGCTGGTTTCCTTCACTTTTTGCCCGAAAATAAATCCATAGGAGTACTGGAAATTCCATCCGGATTTTAATTTATATCCCGCATTAATTCCTGGAGCGATATCAGGCCCGAACCTTTGTTTGAGGTCAAAAAATGGAATCTGGTAAGATAACCTGAAGGAAATTATACCCAGATGGATAGCCGAATCCTTTATGCTGGATTGCCCGTAAATAAAGCATCGGGAAACAAAAACAAGAATAAAAATAAAAATTAATTTGTTTTGCCATTTCACAGGACAGTATTTTAGCTTTCGAATGCGAAGGTAAAAATAAGTATTAAAAGCATTTATTTGTAAAACTAAAACCTCAGGCTATGAAAATCTCAGTAATTGGAACAGGTTATGTCGGATTGGTTACCGGCACCTGCTTTGCCGAATCAGGCAATATTGTTACTTGCGTTGATATTGACGAGGAAAAAGTAAATATGATGAAGGCCGGAAAAGTACCCATTTATGAACCCGGTCTTGAAATACTTTTTCAACGGAATATCGAGCAGGAAAAATTGTTTTTTACAACTTCTCTGGAAGAGGGAATCAAAGATGCCGAAGTAATATTTCTGGCATTACCCACTCCTCCGGGAGAAGATGGTTCAGCTGATTTGCATTATGTTCTGGATGTTGCTAAAAATCTGGGACCTTTGCTGCAGGATTATACCGTGATTGTAAACAAAAGCACGGTACCTGTTGGTACAGCTGACAAAGTTCGGGAAGCCATTGCCGAAAATTGTAAAGTGGAATTTGATGTTGTATCCAATCCCGAATTTTTGAAAGAAGGCTATGCAGTCGAAGACTTTATGAAACCCGACCGCATTGTGGTAGGTACACGTAGTAAAAGAGCAAGGGAAATTATGGAGAAACTTTACAAACCTTTTGTAAGGCAGGGCAATCCTATCATTTTTATGGATGAGCGTTCTTCCGAAATGACCAAATATGCAGCCAATGCTTTTCTGGCTACCAAAATTACCTTTATGAATGAAATTGCCAATTTATGCGACCTCGTGGGCGCCAATGTTGACTTTGTAAGGAGAGGTATTGGAACAGATGTCAGAATTGGTAAACATTTTCTTTATGCTGGTATTGGCTATGGGGGTAGTTGTTTCCCCAAAGATGTTAAAGCCATCCATAAAACTGCTCTTGAGCATGGCATGCACCTGAAGATTCTGGAAGCTGTCATGGAGGTCAATGAAAAACAAAAAACCATTCTGGTTCCTAAAATGAAAGAATATTTTGGTGGAAGTTTGAAAGGTCGAAAAATTGCCATGTGGGGACTTGCATTTAAAGCCAATACGGACGACATTCGTGAAGCACCCAGTCTTTATATCATTAATGAACTTTTGAAAGAAGGAGCTGAAGTTGTAGCTTTTGACCCTGAAGCCATGGATAATGTGAAAAAAGTGCTGGGTGATAAAATTAAATACGGAGAAAAACAGTACGATGTACTTGATGGAGCCGATTGCTTATTGATAGTGACCGAATGGCAGGCTTTCCGGAACCCTAACTTTGGCAAAATGGCTTTGAAATTGAAAAATAAAGTTATCTTTGACGGAAGAAACTTGTTTGAACATGCAGAATTGAAAGAAATTGGATTTACCTATATTTCAATAGGAAGAAATAATGCATTACCGGTTGATTATTAAGAATACAGGCTATGAAAGATGGATATAAGCGCAAAAGGGTATTAATAACCGGTGCAGCTGGATTTATTGGGTCTCATCTGTGCGACCGGTTTATTAATGAAGGGTTCGAAGTCATTGCTATGGACAACCTTTTGACAGGTAGTTTGAGCAATATCGAACACCTTTTTCATTTACCTCAATTTACTTTTTATCATCACGATGTAAGCAAATTTGTTCATGTCCCGGGAGAACTGGATTACATACTTCACTTTGCCTCCCCTGCAAGTCCTATTGATTATCTGAAAATGCCTATTCAAACATTAAAAGTAGGAAGTCTGGGGACTCACAATCTTCTCGGACTGGCACTTGCCAAAAAAGCAAGATTACTCATTGCAAGTACATCTGAAGTTTATGGTGACCCATTGATTCACCCACAGAATGAGGAGTATTGGGGAAATGTTAATCCTATAGGCCCCCGCGGGGTTTATGATGAAGCCAAAAGATTCCAGGAAGCTATAACTATGGCTTATCATCGCTATCATGGACTCGAAACCCGTATTGTCCGAATATTTAATACTTTCGGTCCCAGAATGAGACTGGATGATGGAAGAGCACTGCCCGCATTTGTCGGGCAGGCATTAAGAGGAGATGATATTACGGTTTTTGGAGATGGTAGTCAAACCCGTTCCTTCTGCTATATTGATGACCAGGTTGAAGGCATTTACCGGCTATTGCATTCCGATTATCCTTATCCTGTCAATATTGGAAATCCCGAAGAAATTTCCATTCTTGATTTTGCCAAGGAAGTTATCCGGTTGACAGGCAGCAAGTCTAAAATTGTATTTAAAGAGCTTCCTGTTGATGACCCCAAAGTTCGCCAGCCCGATATAACCAAAGCTAAAAAATTATTAAACTGGGAACCTAAAGTTTCACGCGAAGAAGGGTTGAAAAAAACAATTGAATATTTTAAGAGCTTACCTGAGTTCTCTTCATAAAAAACGGCTATGAAAAAAATTTTAATTACTGGTGGAGCTGGTTTTATCGGCTCTCATGTAGTTCGTAGAATGGTGAACAAATATCCAGATTATCATATCTTTAATCTTGATAAGCTGACTTATGCGGGCAACCTGGAAAACCTGAAAGATGTGGAGGACAGGCCCAATTATACATTTATCAAAGGAGACATTGTTGACCGTCCCTTTATCTTTGATTTGTTTCAAGAGCACAAGTTTTTTGGCGTTATCCACCTGGCTGCCGAATCTCATGTCGATCGTTCCATCATGAACCCTGCTGAATTCATCGAAACGAATATCGTTGGTACCTTTAACCTTTTGCATGCTGCCAAATTAAGCTGGGAAAATGATATGTCCGAGCATGTGTTTTATCATGTTTCAACCGATGAAGTTTACGGTAGTCTTGGAGAAACAGGTTATTTTACTGAAAAAACTCCCTATGACCCACGCTCACCTTACTCTGCATCCAAAGCCAGTTCGGATCACCTTGTCAGAGCCTATTTTCATACCTATAAATTGCCCGTAAAAATTTCCAATTGTTCGAATAATTACGGCCCATACCAATTTCCGGAAAAACTCCTCCCTCTCATGATTTATAATATTAAAAACAAGAAGCCTTTGCCTGTGTATGGGAAAGGCTTAAATGTTCGTGATTGGCTCTGGGTTGAAGATCATGCTGCTGCAATAGACTTGATATTCCATAAAGGAAAGGTCGGGGAAACCTACAATATAGGTGGCAAGAATGAATGGAGAAATATTGATATTGTTCACAAGCTTTGTGAAATTATGGACAGAAAGCTGGGGCGTAAACCGGGAGAGAGTGCATCCTTGATTACTTTTGTTAAAGACCGTGCAGGCCATGACCTGCGTTATGCCATCGATCCTACTAAACTTGAAACCGAGCTGGGATGGAGACCTTCTGTTACATTTGAAGAGGGACTGGAAAAAACCGTTGACTGGTATCTTGAAAATGAAGAATGGCTTGAACGGGTTACATCCGGGGCTTATCAGAAATACTATGAAGAACAATATGTTAAACGCTGAAAAGACGAAGTTATGAAAGGAATAATTCTGGCAGGAGGAGCAGGTACAAGGTTGCATCCGCTTACACTTGCCATGAGCAAGCAAATGATGCCTGTGTACGACAAGCCCATGATTTATTACCCGCTTTCTATACTGATGCTTGCCAAAATCAGGGAAGTATTGATTATTAGCACCCCGGAAGACTTGCCAAATTTTAAAAAACTACTCGGCAGCGGTGAGCATCTGGGAATGCGGTTTGAATATGCCGAGCAACCTGAGCCCAACGGACTTGCGCAGGCATTTGTCATAGGAGAAAAATTTATCGGCAAAGAAAAGGTTTGCCTTGTTCTGGGCGATAATATTTTTTATGGAAAAGATTTGCCCCGTACTCTTCAACAATGCACCGACCCTGACGGAGGTATTGTGTTTGCTTATCATGTCAGCGATCCCGAACGATACGGTGTAGTTGAATTTGATTCCGATAAAAGGGTTATCAGCATTGAAGAAAAACCCAAACAGCCTAAATCCAATTATGCCGTCCCGGGTTTGTATTTTTACGATAATGAGGTAGTGGAAATTGCCAAAAATCTGAAACCCTCAGCTAGAGGTGAATATGAAATTACAGATGTAAATAAAACTTACCTTGAAAAAGGAAAACTAAGAGTTGAAATACTTGGCCGTGGAACAGCCTGGCTTGATACGGGTACCTTTAATTCGCTGATTCAAGCCAGCCAGTTTGTTCAGGTTTTACAGGAAAGACAGGGCATGAAAATTTCCTGTATAGAAGAAATTGCCTGGAAAATGGGCTTTATTGACGACAATCAGTTGAAAGAACTGGCCAAACCGCTTATGAAGAGCGGTTATGGGGTTTATCTGCTTAAAATGTTGGAGCAGGAAAAAGAACTGGAATCCCTTCGTTGACAGTTATCCCTTTTTTGATTTGTTTTATTTAAATTGCATGAAAATATTTAAATGTGTTTCATGTAATAAAATTTTATAAAAATATTTTTTTTGTTATTAGGATAACAA